>CAWBIG010000047.1:0-14124 GCA_963788435.1 uncultured Acidobacteriota bacterium
GAAGCGGCTGGCGCGCTTCACCACGCGAAATTGGCCTGAGCCCATTTACGACCTTCGCCGCGAGCTGGGCCTGCCGCAGGGAACTCCAACCCGATCTTCGATGCGAAGCACTCGCCCTATCTGGTCCTCGCGCTCTTCTCCCGCGTGCTCGGCGTGGAGCAGAAGGACTGGCCCCCACACGCTCGCATCACCGGCTTCTGCTACTACGACGCGGAGAACGGCAACGCCGCCCTGCCGCCCCATCTTGACGCGTTCCTCGACTCCGGCCCACCGCCGGTCGTGTTCACTCTGGGCTCCGCCGCCGTGCTCGCCGCCGGCCGCTTTTACGAGCAATCCGCCCGCGCCGCTCTTCAACTGAAGGTTCGCGCTGTCCTCCTCATCGGCAACGATGCCCGCAATCGCCCCAAAATAGACCTGCCGTCCTCTATATGCGTGGCCGAGTACGCGCCCTATTCAAAGCTCTTTCCCCGCGCCTCCGTCATTGTCCACCAGGGCGGTGTGGGTACCACCGCGCAGGCGCTCATGGCCGGCAGGCCCATGCTCATCATGCCCTACTCCCACGACCAGCCCGACAACGCCCGCCGCATGCGCCGCCTCAAGGTTGCCCGCGTGATTCAGCGCGCCAATTACACGCCATACCGCGTCGCCCTCAACCTGCATTCCTTGCTGGAGGAGCCCCGGTTCGCAGAGCACGCGCAGAGTGTGGCGCGCATCCTGGCGCACGAAGATGGTACGGGCGCCGCCGCCGACGCACTGGAAGACCTTTGGCGTCAAACCCGCAAGTAGACGCGACTGGACAACAGCACGCTCCACCTTCAAACATGGAGGCTGAGCCATCGATCCGCAGCGCACTCCGACAAGGATTCTCCTTTTCTCAATGACGAATCACCCTTCTCCAGAGAAAAGCCCCAAGCGGGCCATTCAGCCCGGCGGCACGCTGGCCATCCTCGGCGGCGGACAACTGGGCCGCATGATGGCCATGGCCGCGCGCACCATGGGCTATCACGTGCGGGTCATGGACCCGGAGGCCAGATGCCCGGCCAGCTACGTGGTGGACGAGACCGTCGTGGGCCGCTGGGACGATCCCGCTGCGGCCACCCGTCTGGCCATGGGCGCGGATGCGGTGACGCTGGAGATTGAGCAGATTGGCGTGGACGCGCTGGAGCGCGTGTCCCGGATAGCGCCGCTGCGGCCGGGCGTGGAGCCGGTGCGGATTATCCAGGACAAGACGCTGCAAAAGCCGTGGCTGGCCGAACACGGCTTCCCGGTGGGTCCGTTCCGCGTGGTGCGCAGCGGGCAGGAGCTGTATGACGCGGTGAAGGCGCTGGGCGGCAATGTTTTTCTCAAGATCGGGCGGGGCGGGTACGACGGGCGCGGCCAGGCGCGGATCACGTCGGATATGACGGAGGCGGACGTGGCTGCGGCATGGGCCTCGCTGGGGAATCGTGCTTGCGTGGCGGAGCAGGCGCTGGAGCTCGAGTGCGAGATCAGCGTGATGGCGGCGCGCAGCCCGGCGGGCGAGGTGCGCAGCTTTCCCGCGGCGCGCAACCACCACGAGAACCAGATCCTGGCGTGGAGCGTGCTGCCGGCCGGCATTCCCCCCGAGCTTGAGGAGCGCGCGGAACGCCTGGCGCGGGAGATTCGTGCTCGCCTCGGGATTGAGGGGATGCTGTGCGTGGAGATGTTCGTGACCAAGCCGGACGCCTCGGGGCAGGGCGAGCTCTATGTGAACGAGCTGGCGCCGCGGCCGCACAACAGCTACCACCAGAGCGAGCGCGGCTGCGTGACCAGCCAGTTTGAGCAGGCGGTGCGGGCGGCGCTGAACCTGCCGCTGGGGTCAACGGAGCTGATTACGCCGTGCGCCATTGTGAACCTGCTGGGCGACCTATGGCTGGGCAGGGAGCCGGACTTTGCTGCCGCCATGACGGTGGAGGGAGTGCGGGTGCATCTCTACGAGAAGCTGACGCCGCGCGCCGGACGCAAGATGGGGCATTTGTCCAGTGTGGGGCGGACGTCGGAAGAGGCGCTGGAGCGGGTGCTGGAGGCGAAGCGGCGGCTTTCTGCGTAAACACACGAAAGATTTGGCCCGGGTATCTCCCGGGCCCCGGTCGGTATGCTTGAAAGGGATATCCCCACGACGCCAACCGGAGCACGACCGATGGAGAAAGAGACAGGTACGACATGACAATCCAGGAACAGAGGCTGAGCGCGCTGGTGCTGGGCCCGGAGGAGTGCCGCACGAGAGAGCCGCTGGATGTGCTGGGGCAACCGACGCTGGTGAAGCTGGCCGGGACGGACACGGCCGGGGCTGTGGCGGTGATGCACATTACGGCGCCGAAGATGACGGGGCCGCCGCTGCACCGGCACTCGCGCGAGGACGAGTGGTTCTACGTGCTCGAAGGGGAAATTGTGACCGAGGTGGACGGGAAGCGCACGACTGCAGGCGCGGGAATATCGGCCTTTGCGCCGCGGGGGACGGCGCACACGTTCCAGAACTTTAAGGACGGGCGGGCGAAGCTGCTGGTGATGGTGACGCCGGCGGGACTGGAGCGGTTCTTTGAGGAACTGACGCAGATGAACAAGGGGCTGAGCCAGCCGGACTTTGCGCGGGTGGGGGAATTGATGGGGAACTACGGGATGGAGATTCTGGGGCCGCCGCTGACGGAGTAAGCGCGGGAGGTGCAGCCGCCCAGGGGTTGGTGGCCGTTTTGGGCAAGCCGACGACGACAGAAGATTCCCTTCGGGAGTGACAGAAAGAAGGGCAGGAACAACAGCAACGACAAGGGCAACCGCAGGTCCTTCGACTGCGCAGGGCGCGAAAAGCCACGCCCAGCTCCGCTCAGGATGACGACGAATCTGGGGTAGATGATGGTGGTGGTCGAGGAAAGTTAGACCGCTTCTACGGCGGCCTCCTTCTGGCTCTTGGCGAACATCTGCTTGATGCCTCTTAGGGCTTGTCTGGTGCGCTCCTCGTTTTCAATAAGGCTGAATCTTACATGAGTGTCGCCGTGGTCCCCGAAACCTATGCCGGGGCTTACTGCTACTTTGGCTTCGGTTAGTAAGCGCTTGGAGAACTCCAGCGAGCCCAGGTGCTTGAACTGGTCGGGGATCTGGGCCCAGACAAACATCGTGGCCTTGGGCGAGGGGACTTGCCAGCCTAACTTGTTGAGGCCTTCAACTAACACGTTGCGGCGGAGGCGGTAGTTCTCGCAGATTTCGTGGACGCAGTCCTGGGGGCCTTCCAAAGCGAGAATGGACGCGACCTGGATGGGGGTGAAGGTGCCGTAGTCGAACCAGCTTTTGAGCTTGGCGAGGGCGGCGACGAGGACGGGGTTGCCGACCATGAATCCGACGCGCCAGCCGGGCATGTTGTAGCTCTTTGACAGGGTGAAGAACTCGACCGCGACTTCCTTTGCGCCGGGGACTTCAAGGACGCTGGGCGGCTTGTAGCCGTCGAAGGCGATGTCGGCGTAGGCGAGGTCGTGGATGAGATGGAAGCCGTACTGACGGGCGAGCTCGACCAGGCGGGCGAGGAAGGGCAGATCGACGCATTGGGTGGTCGGGTTCGACGGGAAGTTGACGATCAGGGCCTTGGGCCTGGGCGTCATGCGGGGGATGATGTCTTCCAGCTCGGCGAGGAAGTGGTCGGGATGGACGATGGGGACGCTGACTACGTGAGCGCCGGCGATGACGGGGCCGTAAATGTGGATGGGATAGCTGGGGTTGGGGACGAGGACGGTGTCGCGCGAGTCGAGGATGGCGAGGCAGAGGTGGGCAATGCCCTCCTTGGAGCCGATGGTGACGATGGCTTCGGTGTCGGGGTCGATGGCGACGTTGTAGCGCGAGGCGTACCAATTTGAAATAGCCCGGCGGAGTCGCGGGAGGCCACGCGAGACCGAGTAGCGATGGGTGGCCGGCTTGAGGGCGGCTTCAATGAGCTTGTCGACGATGTGCTTGGGCGTGGCGCCGTCAGGGTTGCCCATGCCGAAGTCGATGATGTCTTCCCCGCGGCGGCGCGCGGCCGTCTTCATCTCGCCGGTGATGTTGAAGACGTAGGGCGGCAGGCGCTGAAGACGGGTGAATTGCTCCATGCGTTCAAGTTTACAGGCAACTGAGATGGGGCGGGTCAGCTCTAACGGCCCTCTTCCAAATCGGGTTCGGTCCAGAGGAGGATGGCTTGCGGCAGGGTGAGGAAGAGGGTGATGGCGACCATGGACATGCCGTAGTAGAGTTGGTCGGCGTTCATGCCGGTGAACGCCCGGAGGCGAGGGATGAGGATGCGCATGGAGGCCAGCAAGGCTTCCGCGGCAATGAAAACGCCGATGGCCTGATAGGCCAGGTAGTGGGCGCGGTCGCGCTGGTTTAACTCGCGCTCGTCATTGCGGAAGGTGTCGTGGTCGGCCTGGAGAATGGGCTGATAGACGCGCAGCTTGAGGGCGAGCAGCGGCGGAGGCATTTCGGCGTTGACGGGCTGGCGATAGACGAAGGGCTTGACCAGGCCGCCGCGGTAATGGCCGCCGAGAAAGAAGCGGCAGGCGAGGATGGAAGCCCAGATGACCCAGGCGCCGGTGCCGCGCCAGCCGGTGAGGAACCAGAGCAGGGCAATCATGGCGGCCAGGGCGGCGTAGACGGCGACCACCAGCGTACGGCGGCGCGATTGGCTCGCCATGCTGACGCGTTTGCCGAGGAGGACGAGTTCGGCGTTCATTGGAGTTGCTCCATGTCGGGTTCGGGCCACATTGAGTTTCTTTTTAGTCGCCGGCGCGCGCTGCGTACACTTGCTCACTGAGCGGCCGGAAGGGCTGGGTGGAGAAGATTGCCTCAATGGGTAAGCGAAAATACTCGGCGATCTGGAAGGCCAGCTTGAGGCTGGGACCATAGTCGCCACGCTCCAGGAAGCCTATGGTCTGGTAATTCACACCCACCTCGTCGGCCAGATCCTGACGGCTGACGCCGCGCTCAGCCCGCAAGACGGCGATGCGGTTGTAGAGGCCGCTTTCGCCGGGAGTGGGGCTGGCGTTATTGCTTACCACATCGATATATTGTGTTAACACAACAATCCTTGTCAAGTAGAAAATAGATTTCGATCAGTTTCAGGCGACGCTTCTCATTGCTGGCCGACCGCGGCGGCGCGTTGCGCACGTTCCGTTGCTCCTTGAAGGCCAGACAACCTAGCTGAGCGATCGCCTCTCCTACTACTGGCTAAAGGAAGCAAATTTCATTCCACCCACCACCCAAAACGGAGGAACCATGAAACTATTCAGCGCGCACATCGAAGATCTACGCAGCCTTTACCTTGACAACTTGAAGAAAGCCCTCGACATGGAGCAAAACATCGTGAAGGCGTTGCCCGACCTGATTGAAAACTCGTCGGACACGGAACTGAAGGATGCGTTCCGCATGCACCTGGAAGAGACGCGCGGACACGTCTCCACCGTAGAACGGATCCTGCGCGACCGCACCGGCCAGGCGGAGACCGCGGCGTGCAAGGTGATCAAGGCGCTGGCGACGGAAGCCTCGGACACCATCAAGGACGCCACCGAGCCCGGCATTCGCGACATTGCGCTGATTGGAGCCGCGCAGCAGGTGGAACATCACGAGATCGCCGTGTATGGAACGCTGCGGCGCTGGGCAGAGCTGTTGGGCCTCGATGACGATGCGGCCTTGCTCGAGTCGATTGAAGCGGAAGAGGAAAATGCGGACACGGTGCTGACGGAGATCGCCGACCGCGTGAACATGGAAGGGGCGGCGGATGACGTCAACCTCCCTACTGGGGCGACGCGCGGCACGACTCGATTTGCGCGATAAGAGCTGTAGCGCGGACGGGGACGTCCGCGCTACAGCCGGCCGGGAGGCCTGCGCTACAAAGGCACTCGGGCAGCCGATGTCGGTGCGAGGTTTGTATCCCATCCCCGGTCCCTCCGCCGCGGCGGACGAGGGACGCGGGGGCACCCTCAGCGTGGTTTAAGAGAGTCGTCGGGACCGTGATGGCATAAGGCCGAAGGTTTCAGCGATCCGTTAGGCTTTGGTTTATCGAGGACCAGGGCTTTGGATGCTGGCGGAGTTGGACAAGCATCTGGGGAGCTGGACGATGCGGTGCAGCGGGCAGCGGACGAGCATCCGCAGGCACGGCTGCTGATGACGCAGCCGGGAGTTGGACCGATAACATCGTTGGCATTTGTGCTGACCATCGGCGATGTAAGCCGGTTCAAGCACAGTAGCCAGGTGGCCAGTTATCTGGGGCTGATTCCGCGCGAGCATAGCTCGGGGGCAAGCAGCGGCTGGGTTCGATCTCGAAACAAGGCAACCGTTTCATGCGTCAGTTGCTGGTCGAATCGGTGCAAACCGTGAACCGGCTGGACGAAGGATTTCGCAAGCAGCACGCGGCGTGTTGCCACCACAAGGCGAAAGGCGTGGCCAAGGTGGCGGCTGCCAGGAAGTTGGCAGTGCGACTCCACTGGATGTTGCGGCAGAACGTTGGTTATCCAGAGATCGCCCGTATCGAGAGCAGCCCGCGGGTGGCCCCGAGAGGCGAAAGCCATCTCGCGACCGTGAATGGGCGCTCTCGCATCCAGCAATGGGCTGGATGTCCGCATGGAAGCATCATGGTCTGCCGTTGAAGACCGTATCGATGGTTGGTGAGGAGTTTGGCCACACCCCTTAAGGTGATGCAGCGTGATTCAAACCGGAGCTCTGGTCCTCAACCTCTCTGGCGAGATCAGCGGTGTTCACGCACCGCACGGGATTTGTACGGCCTAGATTGTGCTTGACAATGCCTTCGACCTTTTCGAAGGGCCACCCGCCGTAGCAAGCTAACATACTCATGCCCCACCCCGAGCGCAGAAGACGCGCTCAGAGTGGGGCATGTCGCATTCCTGGGGGAGAAAGCGGATTACTCCGCGCGCAGCGCGTCCACAGGATTGACGCTGGCGGCGCGGCGGGATGGCAGGTAGCAGGCGATGGCGGCCGTGGCCAGCAGCACCGCGGTGAGGACCGTGTAGGTAAGCGGGTCGAACGGGCTGACCTGGAACAGGATGGAGGACAGCAGGCGCATGGCGGCGAAGGCGGCAACCAGGCCGACGGCGGCACCGAGGACGCAAAGGGTCAGCCCCTGGCGCACAAACACTCCGGTAAGCTGCGAGCGCTGCGCGCCGAGGGCCATGCGGATGCCGATTTCGCGGGAGCGCTGGGCGACGGTGTAGGAGATGACGCCGTAGATGCCGATGATGCCGAGCAGCAGGGCCATGGCTCCGGCGGCGGAGAGCAGCACCAGCGTGAACGAGGTGCGCGCCATGGACTTGCGGTACATCTCGTCAACCGTCATGGGGTTGGAGAGAGGATTGTTGGCGTTGACCTGCCAGACGGCCTGCTCAATCTCACGGAAGAACTGCTGCGAGCCTGCGCGGGAGGAGCGGACTTCAAAGATGAGACCGCGGCGGATATCCAGTTTCTGGCCCTCGAAATTGTTGCGGAGGATGGGCCAGTAAACCGTAGTGGGAGCGGGCTTGTCCACGCCATCGTAGTGCCCGTCTCCCACAATGCCGACGATTTCGCGCCAGTCATCGGTATTGGCGACGCGGATCTTTTTGCCCAGCGCAGCCTGGGGGGAGCCCCACCACTCGCGCGCCATGTTTTCAGAAATCATGGCTACGGGAAGCTTGTTGTAGTTGTCGTCCCAGGAGAGCTCGCGGCCGGCCACAATGCGGGTGCCCACGGTCGCAAAGTAACCCGGAGCCACGTAATTGAAGCGGCGAATGGGAGGGATTTTGCCCGCGCTCATTTCGTGATCCTGGGCGTAGACAACATCGTTGCTGTTGTTGTAATTGGCCAGCGGCATGGTGCTGGAGAAGCTGACGGCGGTGACGCCGGGGAGGGCTGCGAGATGGTTGGCGATTTCCTGGTACTGGTGCATCAGGCGATCGGCTTGCGCATCGGGAATCTGGGTGTCGGGAACGTAGAAATGGAAGGTCTGGAGGCTCTGGTGGGCGTTGAAGCCGGGATCGACGTGGGTGAGGGCGACGAAGGTGCGGATCATGAGGCCGGAGCAGAGCAGCAGGACCAGCGCCATTGCCACCTGGACGACGACCAGAGTTTTACGGGCGCGGAGGCGATCGCGGCCCTGGGAGAGGGCGCGGCCGCCATCGCGCAGGCCGGTGGTGGCGCGCAGGCCGGCGTACTTCGCGATGGGCAGGATGGCGATGAACACGCTGGTGAGGAGGGCCAGGCCGGCGGTGAAGAGCAAGGCGTAGAGATCGATGTGAATCTCATGCAGGCGGGGTAAGCCCTGCGGCGCGGCCCAAATAAGTGCACGCAACGCAGCGTAAGCCAGGGCGAGGCCGATGAGGCTGCCGAGAATGGCGAGGAAGAGGCTTTCGGCGACCAGTTCGCCGGCGGTGCGGCCCCAGCTTGCGCCCAGGGCGGAGCGTATGGCGAGTTCCTGACGGCGGCCTTCCACGCGAACCAGCAACAGATTGGCCACGTTGGCGCAGGCCACCAGCAGCACCAGAGCCAGCGCGCCCATGACCACCCAGAGAACGTTGCCGATGTCGCCGATCACGTCTTTCTTGAGCGGATGCAGGCTGGTGGACAGGTGGACCGACTCGAAAATCGAAGCGGAGAAGCCATCCGGCGCTGGGAAGCTGTGGATGGTGACGGGAATGAGGCGGTTGAGGTCGGCGGTGGCCTGCTGCATGGTGACGCCGGGCTTGAGCCGGGCCAGGGCCTCAAAGCTGTAGTTGCCCAGCTTGGTTTTGCCGCGGTCCCACGCCATGGGAATAACGAGGTCGACCTTGTCGTAATCGAGGAACTGGAAACCGCGCGGAAGGATGCCAATGATTTGCCGCGAGTTGCCGTCCATGATGATGGATTGACCGATCACCGAGGTTGCGCCACCGTATTTCTTTTGCCAGTAGCCGTAGGACAGCATCACGGTTTTGGGCGCGGTCTCGGTGTCGTCCTGGCGGGTGAACAGGCGGCCGAGGGCGGGCCTGACGCCGAGCAGGGGCAGGGTGCCGTCAGTCACGTCCAGGCCGTTGACGTGCTCCGGTTCGCCGGTCCCGGTTACGTTAAAGGCGTCACCATCGTAGACGCCGATATCTTCCAGAGTCTTGCTCTGCTCACGGTTGATGAAGTAGTGCGAGGGCGCGATGTTGAGGTCGCCCTGGAAATTGATGCCGGGCGCCAGGTACCAGACGCCGATGAGGCGGTTGGCGTCGGGATAGGGCAGCGGCTTCATGATCACGTTCTCCACCACCGTGAAGATGACGGTGTTGGCGCCGATGCCGATGGCCAGCGTGAGCAGGGTTACGGCGGTAAACATGGGCGCGCGCCCAAGGCGGCGCGAGACCTGCTTGAGCTGAGCCAGCCAGAATTTCATGAGTCCTCCGTGGGGACAAGACGGGGTACGTGCACTTGGGATGCAATACGGATTCCATTCCGGAGGGGTTCCGGTGGCCCGTAACAGTCTTTATTTTCAATGGGCGGGGCGCGCAGCCGGGAAGCAGGCGCGTGCGGAGGCGCGAAACAGTGTGCGATTCCGGACAGGGGAGTTGCAGTTTGGCCTGGGCCCGGGAAGCTTGATGCTGACTGCAGTTCAGGGCGCCTGAGGGGAGAGCCGCAGGATGGTGGGCTTGTGCAGGAGCGGGCATTCGCCGATGACGAAGTAACCGGGCGTAAAGCCATGGGTAAGAGCCAGCCCCATGTCTCCAGCTTGTGCGGGAACATCGAAAACCTGATCGCTGAGAACGGACTGGCCGGCGGCAAGACGAACCGTCAGCGCGGCGTTATCAGGATGCATGGCGTTCCACGCGGCCTGGCCCTGCGGCGAAATGGCAAAGGTACGCTGCGGCGACCATAAAACCGCGCCAAGGCCCTGCTCGCTTTGGGCGCGGCCACGCGCACGGCTGCTTGCCCGCACCGTAACGATATAGAAAACGCCATTGGCGCGCACTGGCTGGCTTGCTGGCCCAAGCTGCGGGGTAGTCTGCAGGTTCACGACGGCGAAGCATAACTCGTCGAAGCAAAGGTCATGATTCACGGGGATAACCAGCTGCGGCGTGGCAGCCGCGACCAGGAGCACGATGGCGAGATACGCTCCCCATCCGATGCCCAGCCCCTTCAGCAGCTTTTTCGATGTACAGCTACGCTTCGCAATCGCCAACCCGATGGCCGCGATGAGTGTGATCGCCGTAACGGCTACGCAAAGCAGGAAGAGCAGGTCGAAGCGGAAGTCGATGGCTTGTGTCATCTTGCTTGCTCCGTGGATGACGGGCGACCGCTGGCGCGGCCGAGCGACGCGAACATCAGGAGACCCTGCAGGACGAGCGCCAGAGATACGATGAGCACGAATCCCTCGAAGTGCGGCGAGCGTGCATCACTGACCAGCGCGATTATCGCGATGGCGATCAACGGAACCCCCAATAGCCGGAACCAGCGCTCGACACTGAGCCCCGCATGGAGCAGGACTATCAGGATTGTCGCCAGCGGCACCGAAGAGATCGACGCGTCCATCGCTGCCCGCCCCACGTAACCGGGATGGCGCAGCAGCATCTCCATGATTGCCAGCCAGTAGCCACAAGCAAGCGAGCATGCCGATGCAAGCAAAAGCACCTTGCGCATACCTTCCTCCTGAACAACGAATCGCGGGGCCAGACTCGCCGCTTGCGAGAGATACCACAGGTCGGCATTCCGGCGGCCCAATTGAGGCAGAACCGTTTCGGCATACTCCTCGCGCAAATCGCCGGTGAGGGTGAGGCGATCCTCGCGCGCCAGCAATATTCCAAGCATGACTTCCGCCCAGCGCGGCGGGCTGTTCGGTTCTCTCATCGAACTGTCCTCGCAGGCCACTGAATGCTCCTCCACATTTTGCTCAGCGTCTCATGGGCATCGTTGAGCGCGCTTACACCCTCACCAGAAACGGAGTAATAGCGGCGCGGGCGGCCGCCGCGAACGGAAGTGCCTTCCGCGATCCGGGAGCCCAGGAGCCCTCGCTTTTCGAGCCGGTCCAGCGTGGTGTAGACCGCTCCCGCATAGACGTTTCGCTCCAGGGAACTCTGCACGCGATGCAGGATGGTCCGGCCGTAGGCATCCGGACCCAGTTGCAGGATGGCAAGCAGGATTGCCTGTTCGAAAGCACCAAGAACCTCGGCCATGCATACATTGTAGGCATGCTGATCCCGATGTCAAGCAAAAAGTGATCCGCCCTGATAGCAGGGATATGGAAGGGCAGACGTTAGGCTATTGGCAGGAGCGTTTTCACGCTGATGAAACCCCGTGGAGACTCAGTTCTCTTGGTCGTGGACGTGCAGAACGACTTCTGCCCGGGCGGGGCGCTGGCGGTGCCCGGCGGCGATGAAGTGATTCCGGTGATCCATCGCATCGCGCCGCTGTTCGAGCATGTTGTGCTCACGCAGGACTCGCACTCCCCGCATCACTTGTCCTTTGCGAGCGCGCATCCGGGGAGGAATCCGCTTGAAACCATCCCGGCGAGCTACGGAGAGCAGACGCTATGGCAGGACCACTGCGTCGAGGGGACGCGGGGCGCGGAGTTTCACCCAGACCTCAAACTGCCGCAGGCGGAGCTCATCCTGCGCAAGGGTTTTCGGCCGGAAGTTGATTCCTACTCGGCGTTTTTTGAGAACGACCGCGCCACGGCTACGGGCCTGGCCGGTTACCTGCGCGAGCGCGGGCTTTCGCGGATCTTCTTATGCGGACTGGCTTACGACTATTGCGTGGGTTTCTCCGCGCTGGACGCGCGGCGGCTGGGTTTTGAGGCCGTGGTCGTCCGCGATGCGTGCCGGGCAATCGACTTGAAGGGGTCGGCGGCGGCGATGGAGAAGCAGTTTGCGGCGGCGGGAGTCGTGCTGCTGAACTCGGCGGAGTTGCCCGGCTGACCTCTAAAATGGAAGCAGGTTCCGTCGTCGCTCATGTCGCGCAACTTCTATATTCTCGCCGCTACGCTGGGCTTTTTCGCCTTGCTCTCGGGCGGCATGTCGCTGGTACCGTCCAGTTTTCAGCCGGGGCTGCCGGCCAACGCGTCCATGTGGCGAACCATCGCCTTATTTCTGGCGCTGGCCGCGCTGGCCTTCGCCTTCATCGGCGTGATGACCAACCTTTTTGAGCAGGTGGACCGGCGCAGCGAGCAGGCGCGGCTCGAGGCCCGGCGGAGAAGAAGGCAGAAGCCGTAAAATGAGGCTGGGGACACTTCCCCGCGATGCGAGCGCCGCTGTATGTATGAAGTGAACGTAGAGGCCGAATTTTCCTCGGGGCACTACCTGCGCAACTACCGCGGGCGCTGCGAGAATCCTCACGGGCACAACTACAAGGTGTGCGTGACGCTAGTGGGCGAGGCGCTGGATCCGGCCGGTCTGCTGCTGGATTTCAAACTGCTGAAGCAGGTGGTGCGCCCCGTCGTCGACCGCATCGACCACCAGATGCTGAACGAACTGGAGCCATTCACCACCATCAACCCCTCGGCCGAAAACATTGCCCGCTATTTTTTTGAGCAGACCAATGAGCAGCTTGCCGCGATGACCGAAGGCCGCGTGCGCGTGAAGGACTGCACCATCTGGGAGACCGACACTACTTCCGCGACTTACTACGAGTAGCCGTAGAGCGCGCTCACTTCATCTGGCTCGATTTCGATTGCAGGTACTTGTTGAACGGGACCTCGAAATAGAACAGCTGGTTGCCGTCGGCGTCGCGAAGTTCGCGCAGATACAGCTTGGCCCCCTGGAGCGGATGATCGAGTTCGGAGATGTCGTAGAACAGGAAGCCGGCGCGGGTGGTGTGGGGCTCAACCACGAGGGCGCCGTACTCGAATTGGTCAAAATCCGCTTCGACATCTTTGTTGCTGGCCTTGGGCTTGGTGTGAATGGGAGGCAGCGGGCCGGGCAGGGGGATTTTGCCGCCCTCGCGCTCCTTGCGGGTCATCAGCCGTTCCACGTCCTCGGGCTCGGAGGCCTGAATGCGGTCGCCGTCGGCGGTCTCGAAAAGGATGCGCGCGTCGCGCAGGGAAATGGGGCGGTCGCCGTTGTTGGTTACCACCAGCCAGATGGGCATCACGCCATGGGCGAGGTAGTCGACGCGGAAGATTTTCTCTTTGTCCTTGGTCTCGTAGGGTTCCGCTGCGATGGCCACCTTCTCCTTTGCATGCACTTCCACGTCGGGATAGGTTGTAGCCGGCTGCACCGGCGGCGTGGCATGATCGCTGGCCCATGCAGGCATTGCAGAGAGGGCCGTCAGCAGCAGGAATGCGGGAACCTTCATCGCCATCGACTGTATCATTTGAGGATTAGACCGGTGAAAGCCTCGATCCGTCGCGCATGATCCTGTTTGTTTACAACCTGGCGCTGCTTGTTGTGCTCGTAGCCGGTCTGCCGTGGTGGGTCTTTCGCGTTTTGTTCACGCGAAAATATCGCGAAGGCATTCTGGGCCCGTTTCGGCTTTGTTCCGCAACGCCTGCGCCGAACCGTGGATTTGCGCCCCGCCATCTGGCTGCACGCCGTTTCAGTGGGCGAGATGCTGGCCGTCTCGCGCCTCGTGGCGGAACTCGATCTCGCCTTGCCCGGGCATCGGGTGTTGATTTCGACCACCACCCGCACCGGACAGGCGCTGGCCTGCGAGCGCTTCGGCGCCGATCGCGTTTTTTATTGCCCGCTCGATCTTCCCTGGGCGGTTCCTGCGTATCTCAACGCGCTCCGGCCGGTGCTGCTGATCCTGGCGGAGACCGAATTCTGGCCCAACATGCTGGCCGGTTGCCGGCGGCGAGGAATCCCGGTAGCGGTGGTGAATGCGCGCATCTCCGATCGCTCCTGGCCGCGCTATCGGCGCCTGCGCGCCCTGTGGACGCCGTTCTTGTCGGAGCTTGCTCTTCTGCTGGCGCAGACCGAAACCGACGCAGAGCGGTTGCGCGCTATTGGCTGCAGGCGGGAGCGTATGTTGGTCGCCGGCAACCTCAAGTTCGACGTCCGCGCTGCGCAGGATGTTGAAGCCACCCGACTGCTGAAGAGCTGCGCCGCGGGAGCGCGCTTCCTGGTGGCCGGCAGCACGCTGGAGGGCGAAGAATCGGCGCTGCTGACGGTGTTCCAGGACCTTAGGATTTCCGAGCTGTCGCTGGTCCTCATT
>CAWBIG010000048.1:0-7493 GCA_963788435.1 uncultured Acidobacteriota bacterium
TTTAAACGACTAAATGTAATCTGACCTAGAACCGGGAGCCGAAAATGGAAATCCCGGACCCGAGGGAGGATTCGCCATGTCAGATCCGTTGAGCCGCCGTGATTTCCTGCGAGAATCAGCCTTTATGAGTGCAGCGGCTGTGGGTGCAATGGCTTCGCCGGAAAGTAGCGCATCCCTGCGACCGACGTGGCTGCTCCAGGGAGCGGCCTCACTCTGCAAGCCATCTCTAGCACCCTCACAACTGAGTTTCCGCATCGGCCTGGCCCGGACACGGACCAGCTCCTACCCAATGGACTCGATGGATTTCATTATGATGGACTTGGAGCGACCCGCCGGTTACAGTCGCCACGCCTATTGGTGTACGGGAGATCTGACGGGGAGATTGCTGGAGTTCCTCAGCTCGCCGAGCAGGTGGACGGGAAATCCGATCCTAGGCTAAGCGCTCTGTTTGAGCGCATTCTAAAGCAGCGACGGCCATCGGGCCGGTTCTCACGTTACAGCGATTTGTCCGATAAGCCGCCCGAGGACAACTTCATCGCGGGCAGCGGTCGGCTCTTCCCTGGCCTGATCCGCTACTACGAGTTCCACGTCGCCGATGCCGCGCACTCCCGGCGTGGGCACGGCCTCCGCGTAATCACGAAAATCCGGCATTCGCAGGTCGCGGAGCAACGCGCTGCCGTTGGCGTGGGGATTCGAGCCCATGCGGCGGGTGCCTTTGGGGGCGAGTTCGGCCAATTCCGGTTTCAAGCGACCTTGCTCATCGAAAAGCTCTTCTGGCCGGTAACTTTTTAGCCAGTCTTCCAACAACTTCAAGTGTTCGGGATGCGTGGCCGGATCGGAAAGCGGCACTTGGTGTGCGTGGAAAGTGCCTTCAACCTGTACGCCGTCCACGACTTTAGGCCCCGTCCAGCCTTTGGGTGAATTAAGAACGATCATCGGCCAGCGCGGCCGCGTCAGGTTGCCGTTCACCCGGGCGTCATGCTGGATTTGTTTGATCTGTTCCACCGCGATGTCCAACGTGGCGGCCATCGCCTCATGCATGAGCGCCGGTTCGTGGCCCTCCACGAAATAGGGTGTCCAGCCGTATCCGCGGAACAATTGTTCCAATTCCTCGCGGGTGATGCGGGCGAGGACCGTTGGGTTGGAAATCTTGTAGCCATTGAGATGCAAATCGGCAACACTGCGCCATCCGTGGCCGGGTTAAGAAACTTGTTGAATGCCACGCCGTGGCCAGCGGACCGGTTTCCGCTTCGCCGTCACCGACGACACAGGCGACCACAAGGTCGGGATTATCAAACACCGCGCCGACTGCCCCCTCAAGCCATACGTCAATCTTGCCTCACCGATGGATCTTTGTGCATTCTCCTCGCCAAAACTCCGAACCAATACTGATCCGGGTAACGGCGGATGCGGTCGTTATTCATCCTGCCCAAGTGTGCAAGAGGAAACGATCGCGTGAACGTGATCTGAAACAGTAGGCTAAAGTCTCAGAATTCGCAAGAGCTCGCCCTGATCTTTGCCGATCGCGATCCCTATGGGCGTCCGTATAGGCGACCAAACTCACGGCTCAGTCCATAGCACTTTCCCTCATTTCAGACTTCCTCCAGCCCCCGCGAGCTAGTATGATCGTCACTCATTACGGCCCTGAGGTCAGAATCGGAGGGACGAATCAATGCTTCGTATTCCTTTCCTGCTTTTGGTTGTTGCAGCCGCCCACGCTGCCACACCCGTTTTCCAGGCATCGTTTGACAACCCCAACAGACCTGGGCCGTGGACCGCGGTTCCGCAGTGCTCGATTCCAGCGTCCTGCGCGAGGGCCACAAATCCATTCGCCTGGAGCCGGGTCGCGGCTTCCCAGGACACGTGTGTCCGCCTGGCGCCCGTTAATCTCACCATCGGTAAACGCTACGAGCTGAGCGGGTGGGTGCGAACGGAAGACCTGGCAGTGCGCGACCTGGACCGCACCCCGATCGCCATCGGTGCCACTCTCGCCATGGCATCGATGCCTTTTGACGTGCATTCGGCGTCTTTGGGAGGAACTCGAGCCATGGACCCGCGTCTCACTTAGGTTTGTAGCCAGCCGCAGCCAGGACCAGATTCTGCTGATGGCGGGCGAGGGCGGCTCGTTTCGCGGCAAGGCCTGGTTTGAAGGCGTGCATCTGGATGAGATCCCCTCTTCCGAGGAGGAATGGCCGGCACGCGATGCGATTCAGACATTTGGCCCGGCTTACCGCTATCCTGCGGCCGGATGGATTTATCTGCACATCGAGGGTGAGCCGTACGAGCGCGGATACCAGCACGGTCACCTGATGTCGCGCGAGATTCCGGAATATCTGGAAAGGTGTGCTGCCGTTCTGGGTTCCAAGGATCACTGGGACGATTACCGCACCACGGCAAACGCACTGTTTTTGCGCGGCTTCGACCGCGAACTCCTGGAAGAGATGCGCGGGATCGCCGACGGCGCTTCCGACGCGGGCGCGCGATGGAAAGACCGTCGCATCGATCTTCTGGATATCGTGGTGGCGAATACGACCGTGGAGATGGGAGAACTCGGGTCAGCGGCTGCCGCAACCCCTACCGGCCTGGAAGGCCTGAGCCTGAATGCGCCACCATATTCGGATCCGAGACGCAACTCTGCGAAAGATCATTGCAGCGCGTTTGCGGCTACGGGGCCGGCAACCCGCGACGGCAAGATGGTGATCGGCCATGTCACATGGTGGCCGTTAACCCAAGCCGAACAGACCAACGTTATGCTCGACATCAAGCCTGCCTCAGGCCATCGCGTGTTGCTTCAGAGTTATCCGGGTGGCATTGAGAGTGGCACCGATTGGTATCAGAACGATGCTGGGGGTGGTGTTGACTGAGACCACCATCGATCAGACGCCGTTCAATGCCGGCGGCACTCCGGTTGCATTCCGCGCGCGCATGGCCATCCAATACAGCAATAACATCGACGACGTGGTTCGCATTCTCAGCGCGCAGAACAACGGGCTGTACACCAACGAGTGGATCATGGGCGACGCCAAGACCAACGAGATCGCCATCTTCGACCTCGGTACACACCACACAAAACTGTGGCGCAGTTCAAAGAACGAGTGGTTCGGCAACACTCCGGGATTCTATTGGGGAGACAACAACGCCAAGGACCTCGACGTGCGTCTGGAAACATATCCTGATCCAAAGGGCGATCCGGATTTTATCCCCTACGTGCCCAGCCGAAGGGATATGGCCTGGCAGCAACTCTATAACAAGTACCGCGGCCAGATCGACGAACAGTTCGGGTTCCTTGCCTTTCGCACCGCCCCGCTAGTAGCGGTTTCCACGATGGATGCGAAGGTTGTCACCGCGGACATGGCGTCACACATGATGGTCTGGGCCGAGATTGGCCGGCCCAACCAGCGGGAATGGCTGCCCGACAAGAAATACGACTTCACCGGCGACGAAGGCCTGTATCCATCGGGGTATTACCTGTTTGACGCGCAGCCCAGCGAGACTTTGCGCACCTCGATCGAGCACAACGAGAAAATGAGGATGGCCGGTTCCCCCGCTCCGGAAATGCGCGCGGTTTCGGCCTCGAACAAGGCGCAGTACGACGACAGGCTTTGGAAGGGATGGGTCCTGCCGGCCTCCGACAACGATACCTGGTTCGTGGCTGGTTCGGCCGCGTATTACCGCGTGCTTCAGTCCAACGACGTCGATGAGGCCATGAATGCCCAGCGAGCGATCTGGCGCAGCCTTCAAGTGACCGCGCCCACTGCGCTCGACCAGTTCCGGCGGGAGCAGGCAAGAGGCATCCTGTTTCTGGATACCATGCGCCAGAAGATGGGGGATGACGCCTTTCTGAAACTGATGCGTGATTACTTCCGAGCCCACACGACAGAAACTGTGACCGCCGATTCCTTCCTCAAACAGGCGGGGCTCACGCGTGTATCCGCGCATCTGGACTCCCTTGACCCTCCCGATGGCCCTACCTACCTGGTCAACGACATCTGGCGTCGCCTGCCGTCCGCCGTCATCGTCTACGGAACCTTGCGGGATGCGGGCGCCAATCGTTACGCGGCCGAACAGCTGCAGCACAAGTTTCTCGATGCCTACGAGAGCGCGGTTCCCATCTACAAGGATTTTGAAGTTTCCGATGATTTGCTTCGTCACCACGACGTGGTGTTTGTCGGCCGGCCCGAGGCCAATTCGGCGCTCGCTCTTTGGTCGGCGCGCTTCGGCCTTGATTTTCAAGGGGCGGCCTTCAAGATCAATGGAGAGGTGCACGCATCGGAACGTCAAGCCCTTGTTTTCGCGGCCGAGAATCCGCTCGATCGCGCCTGCATGGTGCTCGTGATCGCCGGTAACGACGCGCTCAGCACCGTCAAAGCGCAAGACACCGAACTCACAGCCGATCAATACATCTTGTTCCGCGATGGCGATAGCCCGGTGAAAGGCTTCCTCGACCGAGACACCTCTACCACACAACGCGCGCGTGCCGGAAACTGAGATCGAGAGCGGCCGGAGTGACCCAATCCACCTGGCCGTAAAACCGGCAACTCGGACAGGTGACTCAGAAATCCATTGCGTTGGGAGTGGTTAGCTATAGAGCCAAGGAAGGGGCACTTCCTGGCCCGGCCAATCCACCGGACGCTGACGCTGAAGTTCCCTGAATGCTTCGCGGTCTGCGACACGTATAAGCGGTTTCACAAAAGGAATGACGGCGCGCGGACTCTCACCTCGAATCGGAATATCATGGCTGATTTCAATAATTTCCCATCGCCAGCGCCGGGGCCGGCGGGACGCGCCCGCAACCTCTGTGAACAAATGGGTGCGCCCATACGTCTTAATCATGTATCCGGGAAAAATCAGGGCTAGCACAGGTCGGGCTTTTCACCCGTTTCCGTCGACAAGAGGGTTAAAGAAGGGATTCTTTTCATGAGAACCAGAAAGATCGATTGCATGTTGTGCAACACGTGGAGGAGTTGGCGCAAATCGGCGTCGGTGGCCGGATGGGCTCTGCTCATCATTTTTCTCGCGACAAACGGGAACGTGACAAAAGCGCAGGCGGCAGCTCCCGCATCGGCACCCGCGGAGCAAACTGCCGCAGCGCCGGCATCGGCGCAGGACATCGTGGGCGTGTGGCAGGGAACGTTGCACATTGCCCAGGCAAACCGCGATATGCGGACGGTGGTGAAGGTGGCGAAAGGAAGCACCGGTGCACTCCAGGCCACTCTCATCATGATCGACCAGGGCGGGCAGTCCATCATCGCGAACAAGACCACGTTCGAGGGCGGGGTGCTGAAGTACTCGATTGAGGCGGCAGGCGCGACCTATGAAGGAAAGATATCCGATGACGGCAAAACCATTACGGGAACGTTTGCGCAGGGGCCGATGAAATTGCCGCTGACACTGGCGCGCACCACACCGGACACGGCGTGGCCGATTCCGGAGCCGCCTAAGACGATGGCGGCCGACGCCGATCCCGGCATGGAAGTGGCCACCATCAAGCCCAGCGAGCCCGGCCGGCAGGGATTGGGTTTCACCATTCGTGGCACCCACTTCATAGCGATCAATACCGACATGAACGATCTGATCGCCTTCGCGTACGGACTGCATGCGAAGCAGATTATCGGCGCGCCGGATTGGTTCAGTAGCGAGCGGTTCGACATCGATGGAGTTCCCGACATCCCAGGCCGGCCGAACCTGAAGCAGATGCAGAGCATGGTGCAGAAACTACTTGCCGATCGGTGCGCGCTCAAGTTCCATCACGACCAGAAGGAACTCTCGGTGTATGCGATCCGCCTGGCCAGCGGCGGCCCCAAGATGAACAAGACAACGGCGGGGCCGAACGACCTGGAAGGATTCGGCTTCAGGGGGCTGGGGGACCTTGCGGTGCGCAACCTGAGCATGGCCGGATTCGCCAAGTGGATTCAGTCCAGCGTGATGGACCGGCCCGTGGTGGACCAGACCGCGTTGAAGGACAAGTACGATTTCACGCTGAAGTGGACGCCGGACGATTCGCAGTTTGCGCAGTTTCGCGGCGCGGTAACGCCCCCAACTGCGCCGGCAGGCGATAACCCCAATGCTCCGCCGAGCCTCTATACCGCCGTGCAGGAACAGCTTGGATTGAAGATTGAAGCCACCAAGGCGCCCGACGACGTGATTGTGATCGATCACGTGGATAAGCCGTCGCCGAACTGAGGGGAGCGGCGGGATTCTCTGCCGAGGCGGAAAGCAGGCTCTTGACTTACGACTATGTTTGTAGTAGATACTACTACATGCATAGGAGGCAGACATTGGCTACGCCGAAACTGTCACAACTCGAGTTCCGGATCATGGAAGCGCTGTGGGCGGGCGGCGAGATGTCGATCCGCGAGATTCTGGACGCGCTCAAAGGAAAGCGCCGGCCAGCCTATACAACCATCCAGACCACGGTATACCGGATGGAAGCGAAAGGCGTAATCCGGCGTCTCAAGAAAGTGGGGAACTTTCATATCTTCGCCGCGGCAGTCTCGCGCGACGCTGCGCAGCGGCGGTTGATTGACGAGCTGCTGGCCGTATTTGGAGGGCGATCGCAGCCGGTGATGGCGCACCTGATTGAAGCCGGCAAATTGTCGCTTGACGATGTGAAGGACGCCGAGCGAACGCTGCGCAACCTCTCCGGAAAGGAGCGTCAGTGATGAGCCTTGCCCTCTTCTGGAACCATAGCTTTACCGCCGCGCTGGTGAATCATCTGTGGCAATCCTCCGCGGTTGTCGGAATCGCGTGGCTGGTTGCCGTCGCGCTCAGGAAGAATCAAGCGCGAGTGCGGTATTGGGTGTGGTTTGCTGCGTCGGTGAATTTCCTTCTGCCATTCTCGCTGCTGATTGCGGCCGGAGAATGGCTGCGATCGCTGCTGGCGGTTCCAGCGATTCACAAGCCGGTTGTTGCGGCAGCGATCCTGCAGATTGTCCAGCCGTTTTCGCAGACGGAGGCGATTGACGCGGGCACGGCGTCGATCGTCGGACATGCCTCAAGCTGGCTGCCCTTTGTGCTTCTGGCAATCTGGGTTTTCGGTGTGCTGCTGGTCGCCGCCAGATTCGCCCGCGCCTGGTGGAGTGCGCATGCGGCCATGCGCGCGGCCATTCCGCTCGCGCTTACCGCGGACGTTCCCGTTTTGTGCACGCCTGCGCCGATGGAGCCGGGCATTTTCGGCATCTTCCGTCCGGTGCTGCTGCTGCCGGAAGGAATTCTGGAGAGGCTGTCGGCTGCGCAGATGCGCGCGATTGTTGCGCACGAGATGTGCCATGTGCAACGCCGCGACAATCTGACGTTTGCCGTGCACCAGGTAGTAACAGCGCTGTTCTGGTTTCACCCTGCGGCGTGGTGGATGGGGGCGCGGCTCATTGAAGAGCGAGAGCGCGCTTGCGATGAAGCAGTGGTGCGGACCGCGGACACGGCGGAGACTTACGCGGAGGGCATTCTCAACGTTTGCAGGTTTTATCTCGAGAGCAATACGCGACGAGATGCAT
>CAWBIG010000049.1:0-7975 GCA_963788435.1 uncultured Acidobacteriota bacterium
TGTTGGCCCTTCAATTCCTTATCGAAGGCACACGCCACGGCGAAAAGGGCTTGTACCTGTCGCTGGCGGAGAGCGAAGCCGAGCTTCGCATCGTGGTGGATTCCCACGGATTCGACCTCCAAAATGTGACGATCTGCAAGATTTCGCCGCCGGAGATTGCGGCGCAGACCAGCCAGCACTACACGGTTTTCCAGCCGGCCGAAGTGGAGTTGGCGGACGTGCTGGAAATGATGCTGGCCAAGGTGCGTGAGGTCAACCCATCGCGGGTGGTGATCGACTCGATGTCGGAGTTGCGAATGCTGGCGCGGGACTCGCTGCGTTACCGGCGCCAGGTGCTCAGTCTCAAGGAGTTTTTTGAGGGGTTGGACTGCGCCACGCTGATTTTGGACGAGCGTTACGGGGAAGGCCATGAAACCCAGGTGCAGACCATCGCCCATGGGGTGATCAGCCTGGAGGTTCTTCCGCGGGAATACGGCATTACCCGGCGGCGGCTGGCGGTGCAGAAGATCCGGGCAACGAGTTTCCGCGAAGGCTACCACGACTACATCATCGTGAAGGGCGGACTGCGTGTGTTTCCGCGGTTGGTGTCCGGCGAGCACCGGGGTTCCGGCGTGTCTTCGGAAAATGTGGGCAGCGGCATCCCGGAGCTGGATTCGTTATTCAACGGGGGCGTACAGCGCGGCACGAGCACCCTGATCGCCGGGCCGGCGGGGTGCGGCAAATCCACATTGTGCGCACAGTTTGTGTACACTGCGGCCAAACGGGGCGAAGGCGGAGCCATCTTCACTTTCGATGAGACGAAGCAGTCGTTCATGGAGCGCAGCCGCGGGCTGGGAATGGATCTGGAGCCGTACCTGGAGCAGGGAATGATCCGGCTGGACCAGCTGGATCCGGCAGAGCTTTCGCCGGGGGAATTGACCCACCGGATCCGGCACGGCGTGGAACGGCAGAATTGGCGGATCGTGGCCATTGACAGCCTCAACGGGCTCATGAACTCGATGAGCGAAGAGCGCGCGCTCACGCTGCAACTCCATGAATTGCTGTCCTACCTCAGCCAGCTGGGTGTGGCTTCGTTCCTGGTGCTGGCGCAGCATGGCATGCTGGGTCATGCCATGCTTTCGCCCACCGACGTGAGTTACCTTGCTGACAACGTTCTTCTGCTTCGTTACTTTGAAGCGGGCGGAAAGGTACGCCAGGCGCTCTCGGTAATGAAGCGCCGCTCCGGTCCGCATGAGCGTTCGATACGCGAGTTGTTGATGAGGGATGGAGAGGTGGCCATCGGTCAACCGTTGACGAGCTTTACCGGGGTGTTGACCGGGAACCCGCAGTTTACCGGGGGGCAATCCCTGCTATGACGTTCGCCGACCCGCGCAGGTTCCTTGTTGCTGCACCAGTTGGACGCGACGGAGAGCTGATCTGCGGCCTGCTCCACTCGTCGGGTTATCCGGCGGAATGCGTGGAAACGGTGAGCGGGATCGAGAACCTGGACAGCTCGCTGCTGCTGGGGCTGATCCTCACAGACGAGGCGCTCTCAAAAGGCGGGGTGGAATCACTGCGCGCGCTGATTGAAACCCAGCCGGCATGGTCGGATCTGCCTGTGCTGCTGCTGACCAGCGGCCCTGCGGAGCCGCGCTATGCCGCGGTTGCCAGCCAGGTGAGGATGGAGATCCGAAGCCTGTTCCTGCTTGACCGACCAGTGCGCAAGGAGCTTTTGCTGAGCGCGGTGCAGGTGGCGTACACCGCACGCATGAAGCAGTTGGAGATGCGCGATGCGGCGGCCCGGCAGTTCCAGAGCGATGAGGCGCTGCGCAATACCGAGAAACTGGCCTCGGCCGGCCGTCTGGCGGCAACCATGGCCCACGAGGTGAACAACCCGCTGGAGGCGCTGGGCAATCTCCTTTTCCTGGTGGAGAATTGCAACACCGTGGAAGACGCCCAGTCTTTCGGGCACGTTGCCCAGCAGGAGCTGGCGCGCATCAGCGAGATTGTTCGGGATACGCTGCGATTTCATCGCGCGTCCGCTGAACCCGGGTCGACGGACGTAGCCGAGCTGGCGCGCTCGGCCGCGGCCCTGTTCCGCAGCAAGATGCGCGAGCGCAACATCGTGGAGAGTATCTCCGCTTCTCCCGCATTTGCGTACTGTTCCCCCGGCGAGATCCGGCAAGCCATTGTGAACCTGATCGGCAACGCCATCGACGCCATGCCCCACGGCGGTCACCTGTATGTTCGTGTTGCGCTTGTCAGCACGGCCAAAGTGCCGGAGGTCCGCGTGACGGTGGCCGACACCGGCAGCGGCATCGGCCGCGAGATCCGGCCGCGGCTTTTCAAGCAGTTCTTCACCACCAAGGGAAGCCGCGGCACGGGTTTGGGACTTTGGCTCACGCGCGATATTGTGAAGCGCAATCGCGGCCGGCTACGCTTCCGGTCGCGCACCTCCGCGCCCAGTGGAACCGTATTTTCGTTTTATGTGCCCGCGCCTGCGTCCGTGGACGTTGTGGCGGCATAATCCCAGGAGCGCGCGGCCGATGCAGGCCAAACCCCGTCAGAGTCGCGGTTCCGCGGCGTCGCGTAAGCCGGTTGCGGGCTCTGGTGTTAACGCGTCCCGCGTACAACAACCCGGGTTCCCGGCGACACCAGCGTGCCCGGCGCGGGGGCCTGTTCGCGCACCGTGCCATTGCCCGCCACCGTCACTTCAAGCCCGGCGCTGGCTGCCGTCTCAATTACCTGCCGAATCGACATCCCTGCAAACGAAGGCACATGGATCTGTTTCCCCACGTCCATCACCACTTGCCGGGCCGCCGTGGTTTGGGGTGCGGCGGCTGGAGCCGTTGCGCGCTCCGGAGCAGGGGAGGGAATTGCCGGTTGCGATGACGCCGCCGCTGGACCAGGCTTCTCCGGCTGCGGAGCCGGTTGCGCCTGTGCAGTGCGTAGCGGGTCGTCGCTGGGCAAATCGTTCACAGCCGCATAGAGCTGGTTGATGTCGCCATCGTTCTGGTGGTCGTCCTCGCGCGCGTAATCCAGGGGCGCGCTGGTTTTCGACGGCCGGACTTCCTCGTCGTGCCGCACGCCCAGGTATTCAAGGATTTCCTGCGCCACCTCCGCGAATACCGGCGCCGAGACCGCCGTCCCGTAATACGATGGCCCTTTTCTGGGCGTGTCGATGACCACCGCCACGGCGATCACGGGGTTATTCACCGGAGCAATTCCCGCGAACGATGCGATGTGCATGGTCTTGGAGTAGAGGTGGGTTACCGGATCCATTTTCTGCGCCGTGCCCGTCTTGCCGCCGGCCGAGTAGCCATTGAGCTGCGCCGGCTTGCCGGTGCCATACAGCACCACGCCTTCCATCATTTTGCGCATTTCCGCGGCGGCGATCGTGGAGATGACCCGGTGCGCGCCGGCGGGAAGCGGATTGGGCAGGTCCTCGTCCGGCTTGAACGCATGCGCCTCCATCGGCGCGGGGTCCTTGGAGTTTGCAGTCAACTGTCCGGGCATCAGCACGTGCGGCGGCAGGTAAATGCCGCCATTGGCAATGGTCGACACCATGGAAACCAGTTGCAACGGCGTAACCGCAATCTCCTGCCCAATTGCAATCGATCCGATCGACGATGGTCCCCACTTGTTCACCGGCCGCAGCAAGCCGCGCGTCTCACCGGGCAGCTCCCGCCGGTCGCTGTCCAAAGCCAAAGGCGCGGATGTACTGGTAGAGCTTGTCCGGGCCCACCTTCAACGCCATCTTGATGGCGCCCACGTCGCTCGACTGTTCGAGCGCCTCGTGGACCGGAATTACGTGGAAGTGTTCGCCCTGATTGTCGTGGATCACGCGCCCGGCAATCGTGATCTGCCCGCCCTGACAATCCACCATGTCGTCCGGCTTCACCAGTCCTTGGTCGATGGCCGCCGAATATGCTACCAGCTTGAATGTCGATCCCGGTTCGTACACATCGCTCACCGCGTGATCGCGCAGGAGCGAAGGGGTGGTGTGCCGGAAATCGTTGGGGTTAAATGTAGGCCGTATGGCCAACGCCAGGATCTGGCCTGTGTGCACATCCTGCACCACCACCGTTCCGTTCAGGGCGCCGGTACGTTCCATCGCGTGATCGAGCGCCTGCTCGGCCATGAACTGGATGTTTTCGTCGATGGTGAGCTGCAGGTTCTGTCCCGGCTCGGGCTCGCGCTCAGTGGAACCCAGCACCTTGCGCCGCGCATCCATGGCGGTGTACATCCGCCCGGAAACTCCATGTAATCGCGGCTCGAATTTTTCTTCCAGTCCCCCCAGCCCGGTGTCGTCCGTCCCGACGTAGCCCAGCACCTGGGCCGCGATCTGGTTGTCGGGGTAAAACCGCTGGTATTCCTTCTGGAAGTAGATGCCCTTCATGTTCAGGGCCTTTACCTGTGCGGCGATGGCGTCAGGCACCTTGCGCGCCACCCAGGCAAATTCCCGTCCCTCTTGCAGCCGTTCCTGGATCTGCGGAGCGGTGGTTCGCGTGTCGTCAGGATCCCGATGCACGATGGCCGAAAGCGTTTTTGCCGCGGCCGCCTTGTCTTCGATCTCCGTGGGAACCGCGTAAATTGAATTTACCTGCACCGTCATGGCCAGCTCGTGCAGGTTCCGGTCGTACAGGACTCCCCGCCGCGGCGCAACTTCAAACGTGCGCTGCTGCTGCTTCTGCGCCCGGTCAACGAACTCCTGGTGGCGCACGATCTGGAGCCAGAACAACCGCCCCGAAATGGCGCCTGCCCAAACCAGGAAAAAGAGGCAGATAAGCCAGAAGCGCGCCAGCTGCATGGGCATGGCGCGCGGTAGGTTGTTGCGGTTGCGGGCGTGGTTGCGAATGGATGTGGCCTGCATGGCCGGTTGGCTCCGGGGGAAGTTGCTTATTGCCTGCCTTACTGTGCTCGCATTGCCGGTGGAGTTGCTGCGGCGAGCGTTGGACCCGAAGCGTCAGGCGGCGCGGTAGGATGCACCACCTGACCCGGCTGCGGCGCCTCCAGTCCAAGCTGCCGCGCCATGCCGTCGATGCGCGCCGGCTGCGGTCAACTCCGCCTCCTTGAGCCGCAATTGCCGGTTATCCTCGCGCAACTGTTCAACCGCCTGCTTCTCCGCCTCAACGCGGTACGACTGCTCGATGGCGCTGAAGTGCTGCAGGCCGTAGATCATGATGAGCGAGAACAGCATGGTGACAGCCGCCGAAAACACCCGCATCTCCCGCACTCGCGCGGGATCGGGCGCCTTTACCAGCCGGCTATTGTCAAAATGCTGGCTGAAGTAGAACTCCGGCGTGCGCACGCCGCGGCGCCGCATCGGCTGAGCCGCCAGCAGGTCCGCGTTCCGCTCCGCTAGTCGCGCGCTCCAGCTCCGCCCCACCTCGAACATCGTTGTCGCTGCTGCCGCCATGCGTTCTCCAGCTTTTAGCTGAGTAGCCCAGGGCTAGGTCTTATGAACTCGTCCCTTGCCTGCCCGCAGCCTTCGCAAAAGCCTGACCGCCTTCTCCCTCGCGGCCAGCTAAGCGCTAATGGCTAAGAGCTAAAACTGTCTTTCCGCCGCTCTCATCTTCGCGCTGCGCGATCGCGGGTTCCTGTCCATCTCGTCTTCGCTCGCCGTCACCGGCTTCTTTGTCAGCATCGGTCCAGATGCCCGCCCGTGCGCCGTCCCGCAAACTGTCCTTTACCAGCCGGTCCTCAAGAGAATGAAAGCTGATGGCTACGAAACGTCCGGAGGGCTTAAGCAATTTGGGTGCGGCCTCCAGCAGCGCTTTGATCTCGTCCAACTCCCGGTTCAGGTAAATCCTCAGTCCTTGAAACGTTCTTGTTGCCGGGTGAATCTTTTCGCCCTTCATCGCCGGGGCGGCAGTGGCCACAATCCGCGCTAACTGCGCCGTCGTGGTCACGGGCCGCCCCTTTACGATGGCTCTGGCGATTCTCCGCGATCTCCTTTCCTCTGAGAATTGATAGATCAGGTCTGCAAGCTCGCGCTCGCTCGCCTCATTTACCACTTGTGCGGCGGTAAGCTCCTGGCGCGGATCCATCCGCATGTCCAAGGGGCCATCCGCCGAAAAACTAAATCCGCGCGCTGCCTCATCCAGTTGCAGGCTGCTCACTCCAAAATCCGCCAGCACTCGCATCCGCGCTCCCGGCCTGCACATGCTCGTCCACCGTGCTGAATGCCTCGTCGATCAGCTCCAGCGCCGGCGCTTCGCTTCCCAGCTCCCGGCAAACCCGCTGCAGCCGTTCCCGTGCCAGCTTCATCGCCTCCGGGTCCCGATCGAACCCGATCAGCTTCCCTTCTGCTCCCAGCCGCCGGACAATCGCTTCCGAGTGTCCGCCCAGTCCCACCGTGCAATCCACCACCGTGGCGCCCGGCCGGACTGCCAGATACTGCAACGCTTCTGTCAAAAGCACCGGCACATGGCGTTGTTCAGTCCGCGTCATGTCCGCCCCCTTGGGGACCCGGTGTCCTGCGCGCCCTGGCGCAGAATGCTGCGCCGCTGCGCAGACAGCCCTAAACCTTCCCGCCCAAAAGCTGCGCCAGTTTCTGCATGTCTTCGTCGGTCAACTTTTCGACATCTGCCTTGGCTTCAAACCTCTTGCGGTTGTGCAGCTCCAGGTATTGCCCCATCCCCAGCACCACCGCTTCTTCGTCGTCCAGCCCGGCCTTGGTGCGCAGAATCTGCGGCAGCAGGATGCGCCCTTGTGCGTCCATCTCCACCTGCTGGCCGTAGTAGCTGGTCATGGCGAGGTACTTTTTCAAAACCGGCTGCAACGCGCTCAGCGTCCCCAGCTCCGCCTCCCGCTTTTCCCACTCGGGGAGGGGCCATACTTGTGCACTCTCTCCGTCCACGCCGGTCACGTAAAACTGCGTTACACTAGCGGCATCCACCAGGGCCTTGAAGGCGGACGGCAGCTTGAGCCTGCCCTTCTCGTCCACCTTGGCGGGATGATTGCCGCGAAACACGTTTGCTGGTCCTCGTCCTGAAACTTCAGCGAAGGTGGGGGCATTTGAGGTGAAACTGCCATCGAGATCAGTGAATTTTGACCACTGAGCTCACTTTTTGACCTCTGTACTCCACTTCGGACCCATCATAGACCACTTCCTGCCCCTGCGACACAGGAATCTATCCCTTCTTTTCCACTCACCCGGCCGCTTTGGAAAGAAGCAGTCTCCTTGGGTAAGCAACTGAGACCCACCACAACATCTTGTGTTTACTGCTTTGGTCCTCGCACGGCAGATCAGGCTTGCGGCCACGTCCGGCAGAGCGTATAGCGAACAAAAGGCGAATAGAGAGCGCAAGAATTCCCCTCATCAAAAGGAGCAACATGGAATCAACGCCGCTTCCATACCTTTCTGAGTGGACCCACGCGATTCATTCCCGGCTCAACGCCCAGTGGGAAGCGTGGAAGAATCAGGACGCGCCCGCGAACGACGCTGTGCTCATGGATGGCTTCACCGCGTTTTGTCCGGATGGGACCCGCCGCGCCGGCGGGTCCAGCGCGCAACAAATGGCGGAGCAGCCGATTGCCGGCTACGGTCTGTCTGAATTTCGGGTAGTCCCGGTGGCGGCGGACGCCGCCCTCGTCACCTACTTCGCCGATATCGAAACGCCGGACTTTGCCCGCTACCATATGGCCGTCGGCGAGTACTGGATTTTGCGCGAAGGGAAATGGTTCATCCGCGGCTTTTCCGGAACGCTGACGAGCTAGTTTTCCCTATTGCGGCTGATGCTGATTGGCTATTGCGTGCCGGCGCCGGGCCCGCTCCGCTGCCTTTTCGCCAATCACCCAGAGCAGGTAAACCACTACCGCCACGTTCACGGCGAGAAGGCCCACGCGCAGCCAGGTTACTCGCCGGACCACCTCGTCCAGCTCAAGAGGCAGGAAGGAGCCGGTAATGGCCAGGGTCAGGAACTCGCCCCACACCTTCTCCAGGTAAAGCCCCACGGCCTCAAGCACTCCCAATCCCGCATAGCAGAAGGCT
>CAWBIG010000050.1:0-16580 GCA_963788435.1 uncultured Acidobacteriota bacterium
ACTGTCCTATATGGTGGCAGCTCGTATTGCTGTCAGTGGGGTGCGCAGTTCGTGGCTCACGGTGGAGATAAACTCGTCCTTCATTCTTTCCAGACGCCGGCGCTCGCTGATGTCCTGGAAGGCAACCACCATGCCTGTCACCCGGCCATCCTCGAACAGCGGGGTGGCCGTGTATTCCACCGGAAAGGAGCTGCCGTCGGCGCGCCAGAAAACCTCGTCGTGCATGCGCACCATCTCCTGCCGCCGCATGCCCTGCAAAATGGGACTGGTGACGCGCGAGTAGGGTGTGCCGTCGGAGTGACTGTGGTGGATGACCTCATGCACGTCGCGCCCGGTAAGCTGCCCGGGCTGGTAGCCGAGGGCGCGGGCGCCGGCTTCGTTGATAAAGGTCAGCCGGCCTTCCAGGTCGATGCCGCAGATGCCGTCGCCCACCGCCTCCAGGATCAGCTCGCGCTGGCGTGTGGCCCTGTGCAGCGCCTCTTCGGCCTCGTGCTGTTCGGTCACGTCCACGCCATGATTCAGCACAAACGGCCGCTCGTCGTTCAGGTCCACCCGGCGGCTGCGGAACGCAATGCGGCGGTAAACGCCGTCTCTGCGCCGCACCGGGATCGCCCCCTGCCACTCGTCCCTGGTCTCCAGCGTGCGCAGGCACTCCTGGAAAGTGGCTGCGCCGGCTGCATCCAGCATCTCCGTCACGGAGCGGCCCATCAGGTCTTCCGCGCGATAGCCCAGCGTCTCCGCAGTGAACGCATTGAGCGAGGTCAGACGGCCTTCCATGGTGCAGGTGAACACGAAGCCCAGTGATCCCTCAACCATTTCGCGGTAACGCGCTTCGCTCGAGAGCAGCGCCCGTTCCGCTTCCCTCTGTTCAGTCACGTCCCGGCCGCTGATGATCAAGTATTGAAGCTCGCCGCTGGGTCCCTGCAACGGGCGGATGGTCCAGCTCACGCGACGGGAGGGCCCGCCGCGGATACGCCATGCCGTCTCATGCGGCCCCGAAACATGCCCTTCCGCAGCTTCGCGCAGCGTGCCGGCTGCCCATTCGCGATCCTGCGCTTCCAGCACCTCCTCCACAAACGAACGTCCCGTGGAATCGGCCAGGCTCAGGCCCGTCAATTGTGCGCAACTCTCGTTGAAGCGCACCACGCGCCCAGCCGTATCCAGCACCGCCACCAGCGCGGGAATGGAATCCAGCGTGGCCGCCACAAAGCACCGCTCCACGGCCAGCGCCCGCTCCGTCCGCTGCCGCATCCGCACTGCCTGCTCCTGGCTGCGCAAGCGGCTGTAAAGCTCCAGGCGCGTCATCACCTGGCGGCCCAGCACTTCCAGAAGCGTCAGGTGCTCGGGCCGGAACTGGCCGGGCTGGCGCGCCAGAACCGCCAGTGTCCCCACCACTTGATGTCTCTCTGAGAGAAGCGGCACGCCCGCGTACGACCGGCAGCGCTCTCCGCCAGGAATCTCAATCCCTTCCGGCGAAAAGCGACTATCCTCGGCCGCATCCCGAACCAAAAGCGGAGCGCCGCTCTTGACGACCCATTGGCATGCACTCGCGGTGTGCGGCTGGTCCGCCGCATTGAAACCAAATCGCGATTTGAACCAAAGCCGGTTGGACTCGATCCATCCGATGTACGCGTAATCGGCCAGGCTCAACATCGCCGCCAGTTCGGTCAGCTCATCCAGCGCAGGATCGGGGTTGCGATCGAAGACATCAAGCTCCGGCCGCGAGATCTTACTTGCGTGCTCCGCCTGCTGATAAGTCTCAGTTGTTCCCATGGATTGGCGCGTACCCGTACCCACTCAGTATCGAAGAGAATGAGGCGCTTGACTCTGACACAAAAGGGGCAATTCGAGCCTGTTTTCCACTACAACCGACGTAACTCGGTAAGGTGCCCAAGGTGCATTAATGCAAGTTACCACGGAATGCTTTGGTAACATCCCGCGCCGCGGTCCGTCCGAACGGAACAGCAGTAACTACCCTGATTCGCTTATTCTCCCATCGGAACTTTGCAGCATGCGCCGGCGTCTGCGGGCTCGTTGGCACCGGCATCCAGCACCACCTTCCACGTGCCGTCCTTTTCCCTGCGCCAAATTGTCATGTAGCGTCCGGAGGTCTTCACAGGGTTTCCGTTTGCATCCTTGCTGCTGCCCTCGTAGTGGCCCCAGGTGTAGCCCATGTCGCCCGAGGGTCCCATCATTCCGTCCGTCGGCGTCCAGGTGAGCAGGTAATCCTTGGGCAACCACGTCGCCGACTTTTCAATGGCTACTTTACCCACCAGCGGCGCCACGCCGTTGCCCAGCGCCACGCCATCGTCGGCAAACCACGATGCGAAACCGGCTCCGCCCTTTTCCGCCACGTCTTTCGCGAATTTGGCTTCCAGCTGGAAAAGAAGCGCCTTGCCAGAGGTTAAAGTCGGATCGGAAAACGGGTTCGGCGCCGAGGTGGAGGGCGTGGGCTCCAGCATCTGTCCTCGCGCCGGGCCGGCGGCAACTGCCAGGGCAGTCAATATTGCGCAGAATAAGGCGGATTTGTGTCCGTGGTTCAATTCAGGCCCCTCGATTGACTCTTGCTTCCATGTTAGACCGCGGGAAGCAGCGGTCAGCTCTCCGCCGTCAGCCCTCAGTTCCTCAGATCCGAAGCTGAAGGCTGACGGCTCGCCTCACCGCGCTACACTTTCTCACGATGACTCGCTACCGGCTGCTGGCTCTCGGATGGATTGCACTCGCCGCCTTCGCGACCGCGTGCGCTCAATCCCCAAGGCTGAATCCGGATCCGCTGCGCGCGGGTTTCCTGAACCCTCCTGCTGACGCGCGCCCGATGATGCGCTGGTGGTGGTTCGGCCCCGCCGTTATCAAGCCGGAACTCTCCCGAGAGCTCGTGACCATGCAAAAGGCCGGCATTGGCGGCGTGGAGATCCAGCCAGTTTACCCCATGGCCCTCGACGATCCCGCAAAAGGCATCGGCAACCTGCGCTATCTCTCGCCTGAATTCCTCGACGCGGTCTCGTTTGCCAACCGCACCGCGCGCTCGCTCGGGCTTCGAGTCAGCATCACGCTGGGCAGCGGCTGGCCCTACGGAGGACCGGGGACCACGCTCGATCTCGCCGCAGGCTGCCTGCGCGTCGCGTCCGAACCGATCACCGGCAACACCATTGCCGCGCCACAACTCCAACCCGGCGAGAGCATCTTCGCGGCATTTGCCGTCGCTGGCTCAGAGCAACACTACCATGCAGCTACAGCTCAGCGTATCGATCTGGCCACTCTTGCGCTCCCGGCAGGAACAGCCGGTCGCACTGTGCTCTTCTTCATCTCCAGCCACACCGGCATGCAGGTCAAGCGCGCTGCGTTCGGTGCCGAGGGCAACGTCCTCGACCATTTCTCCCGCGCCGCCATCGACGAACACCTGCATGACGTGGCCGAGCCGTTGCTTTCCGCGTTTGGTTCGCAGCCGCCGTATTCCGTTTTCTCTGACTCGCTCGAAGTGGAAGGCGCCGACTGGACGCCTAATCTGCCCGAGGAGTTCCTCAAGCGCCGCGGCTACGACCTCATCCCGCATCTGCCCGAGCTTCTTGCCGGCGGAACACCGGAAGCTGACGCCGTCCGCCACGACTGGGGCAAGACGCTCTCCGAGCTCATCCGCGAGAATTACCTCGCGCCCATCACCGCATTCGCCGAGGTGCACCACACGCTTTTCCGCTCGCAGACTTATGGCGATCCCGCCGTCACGCTTGCAGACGAGGCGACGCCCAATCTGATTGAAGGCGAAGGGATGCAGTGGCGTCAGTTCTCCTATTGCCGCTGGGCCACGTCGGCTGCTCATCTTTACGGCCGAAATGTCGTCTCCGCCGAAACCTGGACCTGGCTGCATTCGCCCGCGTTCCGCGCCACGCCGCTCGATGTGAAAGCCGAGGCCGATCGCATGTTTCTGCTCGGCGTGAATCAGTTCGTCGGCCACGGCTGGCCCTATTCGCCGCCCTCCGCGGGCGAGCCCGGCTGGGCCTTTTACGCCGCCGCCGTATTCAACCAGCACAATCCGTGGTTCCCGGTCATGCCGGAGATCACCAGGTACCTGACCCGCGTGAGCTGGCTTCTGCGCCAGGGCAAGCCCGCCAACGATGTCGCCATCCTCCTGCCCGAAGACGACGCCCAGGCCGCATTCACGCCTGGCCATGTCTCGGTCACCGACGAGATGAGTCGCCGCATCACGCCGGAGCTTATGTCCGCGATTCTCGACGCCGGATACAACGTCGACTTCATCGATGCCGCGACCATCGACAAGCTGGGCGCGATCCCCTACCCCATCCTTATCATCCCTCCAACCACTCGCATACCGCTCAGCACGGCGAAATTGCTTTACCGTCACTGCTCCGATCTTCACATCGTCGGACTTGGCAAAATGCCGTCTCTCGCTCCCGGTTTCCTCGATCTAAAGGATTCGCCCCAGGTCGCCAACGTCATCGGCCACATTTTCCAGGGCGCGGAATGCCGGGGTCAGCAGCTTGATTCGACCGCTGAAATTGCCGCCGCGCTGCACAAGGCGTTGCCGCCCGATCTGGACGGGGCCGGAGAAACCACCGGCCTGGGTTTCATTCATCGCAAGCTCGCGGACCGCGATATTTATTTCGTCTCCAATACGGGCAATCAGCCCGTGAATGCGCAAGTTCGCTTCCGCGCCCAACGAAGTTGGGTCGAATCGTGGGATCCGGATCGTGGCAGGATCCTCTCCGATACGCGCCTCGGCGACGGGCAAAGAATCCCCGTCCATCTTGCGCCCTACGAGTCGCGTGCCTTCGTCCTTTCCGACATGCCTGAGCGAGCGCCAGCCGCGCCACTCGATCAACCGGTTCGGACCGTTGCCGACCTGAGTAGAGACTGGACGATTCGGTTCACGTCCGGCCACGCTTTCATTGGCCACCTTGATTCCTTCGTCTCCTGGACGCGAATGCCCGGTCACGAGTTCTACTCCGGCGCGGCGACTTACATTCGCACCTTCTCGCTCGATCAAATCGCCGCGAAGACTGCCTATTGGCTCGACTTCGGCGAAGGCACAGCCATCGCCGACGACAGGCCGGCCGACGCCGACGGCATGCACGCACTGCTCGACCCGCCCATTCGCGAAGCAGCCATTGTCTTCGTCAACGGCAAGCGCGCTGGCGCGCTCTGGCACCCGCCCTACCGGCTCGACATCACGCCATACGTCCGCCCCGGAGAGAACAAACTTGAGATCCGCGTTTACAACACCGCCATCAACGAGCTTGCCGGCCAGCCTCCGCGCGACTTGACCGCTCTCCGCGAGAAATACGGCACGCGATTCGAGCCGCAGGACCAGGATCGGATTCGTCCCATCCCTTCCGGGCTGCTCGGGCCGGTTCGTCTTCTGGCATCTCCTGCTCCGTAACAGCCACTCCTTCGCGGCATCGGGCACGGCGCTGCCTTATCGAAGAAAATGTGAGACAAATCACTCGAACTTCATATCAACATATCAAGATGCGACGATAATATCGTCATAACAACTAATTCTCGATCCTACCGTCATATCATGATATGTTGATGCGTTTTCTGAGCCTGTCCCGGCCAAATCTGGCAACCTTCGGTAACGGCCCGGGATTAAAAAATCAGCGACTTCCAGCCCAAGCTCAAGGGTGTTCTCCACGCCGGTAAGTCTCGCAGATTGATATACTGGACATTGCCTAACCGGTGAAAGAGCCCCGGCTGCAGCGGGGCTTTTTTCTTGGTTTCCCTTCCCGGATCACGCGGGAGAAGGAACTACATGGGAGCAGTTCTCGATTCAATCCAATCCCCCGCTGATCTCAAGCGCCTCAGTTTTGCGCAAATGACGGAACTGGCTGAGGAGATTCGCGAATTCCTCATCCAGACACTTTCCAAGACCGGCGGCCACCTGGGCCCAAACCTGGGCGTGGTGGAGCTGACGCTGGCCATGCATTACGTCTTCAACTCCCCCAACGACAAGTTCCTTTTCGACGTCAGTCACCAGGCTTATACCCACAAAATCCTGACCGGGCGGCGGGAGCGGCTCGACACCATCCGCCAGCCCGGCGGCCTCAACGGTTTCATGTTGCGCAGCGAGAGCGAATATGACTGCTACGGCGCCGGCCATGCCGGAACCGCGCTCTCGGCCGCGCTGGGTATGGCCGTGGCACGCGATATGGCCGGAGGCACGGAGAACATTGTTGCCGTGGCCGGCGACGCGGCCTTCACCAACGGCATCTCGTTTGAGGCCCTCAACAACATTGCCGAGCAGACCAAGCGCCTCATCATCGTTCTCAACGATAACGAGTGGTCCATCGATCGCAATGTCGGCGCCATCGCCCGCTATTTTCACCGCATCGTCACCAACGAGCACTATCAGCATCTGCACGACTTCTCCCGGCGGGTGGTGCAGAAGATCGCCGGCCAGACGGCCGTCAAGGTGATCCGCCGCGCCGAGGAAGCCGCCAAGGGCATGCTCTGGCCCTCCATGTTGTTTGAGGAGTTCGGGCTCGAATACTTCGGCCCCATCGACGGCCACAACCTGCCGCTGCTGGTGGAGACCTTCAAGTTTCTCAAGAATCTCGATCACCCGATCCTGCTGCACGTTCTTACGCAGAAAGGCCGCGGCTTTCAGCCGGCGCTGGACCTGCAGAAGAAGTTTCACGGGCTGGGACCGTACGATCCAGAGACCGGCAAGACATCTGCCGCGGGCCAGCAGACCTGGTCGGAGGCTTTTGCCAATAGCCTGTCCGACCTGGCCAACCAGGATTCGCGCATTGTGGCCATCACCGCCGCCATGCCCAACGGCACCGGCCTCGATCTTTTCCGGCCGCAACATCCCAAGCGCTATTTCGACGTGGGCATTGCCGAAGAGCATGCCGTGATCTTCGCGGCGGGAATGGCCACGCGCGGCTTTCGCCCAGTGTGCGCCATTTACTCCACATTCCTGCAGCGCGCCTTTGATCCAATCGTTCACGATGTGGCGTTGCAAAAGCTGCCGGTTTTGTTCTGCATGGATCGCGCCGGGCTCTCCGGCGATGACGGCCCCACGCACCACGGCCTCTTCGACATTGCCTATCTGCGCGGCATTCCGGGGATGGTGCTGATGGCGCCTGCCGATGAGGACGAGCTGGCGGACATGATGAAGACCGCGCTCACTCTGTCCGGTCCCAGCGCCATCCGCTATCCGCGCGGCGCGGTTCCCGGCGTGGAGCGCAAACTGACAGCCGAGGCCCTGCCCATCGGCAAGGCGCGCGTGCTCGCCGACGGCTCCGACGTGGCCATCCTCGGCCTGGGGCACATGCTGCCGCTGGCCATGGAGTTGGCCGCGCGGCTTGAGTCCGAAGGGTATTCCGCCGCCGTCATCAATCCGCGATTCATCAAACCTCTGGATACTGAAACCCTGGGGCATTATGCTCGCCGCGTGGCCGCATTCGTCACCTTTGAGGATGCCGTCCGCATGGGAGGCTTCGGTTCCGCGGTCATGGAGGCGCTGGAGGAAATGGGATCGAACCTTCCCACGGTCCGCATCGGCTGGCCCGACCAGTTCATCGAGCATGGAAAGGTGGATGCTCTGCGGCAGAAGTACGGCGTGACGGTTGGCGATGCCTACCGCCAGGTGCTTCCGCTGCTTTCGCGCCGCCAGCGGCGGACGCTGGTGGCGAGCTGAAATGCCTTTAGCCATCGGCCGTCAGCCCTCCGCTTCCTCGAGCCGAAAGCGGATGGCAGAACCTGACGGCTCGAACTGATGACTTTGAGATCGTTTCGCATCCCCGCATGCGAAAATGCATTTACGACCATTGCCAGCATGCGACCTCACCCAATCTTCCTGCTGATATTTGCCGGAGCGCAGTTGTGCGCCGCGGCATTCGGGTCGCAGGCAACGGTTGCGCCTTCTCCGCTGGTGTTGACCGGCGGCACCGTGGTCGACGTGACCAACTGGGGCCGCTCCGCCAACGACCTGGCCAACGCCGTCGTGATCATCCAGGGAGACCGGATCACGGATGTCGGTCCCGCGTCCACCTTACAGATTCCCAAGGGCGCCCGTGTCATCGACTGCACCGGCAAATACATCATTCCCGGCCTGGTGGATGGATTTGAGGGAATGAACAGCCAGGGCGAGGCCAGCGCCAATCTCTACATGGGCGTGACCACCGCCGTGGTCAGCTCCGATAGTCATCGCGGTCACATCGATTTGGCCGTGAATCCTGCGCCGCACCTTTACCTGCTGGATTCTGTGGGCACCACCGACGATTGGAGCCTGCTGATCGGTCACAGCGGCTGGACCTCGACGCTTCGGGTTCTGGGCCACCCCACGGAATTGAGCCCGGAGGAGACGCAGCAGCAACTCATCGATACCGCCAAACTGGGCACAAAGGCCGTGTACCTCGGCCACTACCTGACCGCGGTGAACACGCAGTGGATCATCGCGCGGGCCCACCAGATGGGACTGGTCACGTACGGCGAGTTTGTCGCCACTCCTTATCGAGTAGGCATCGAGGCTGGCGTGGACGCGCTGCTGCACATGGACCGCTACGAGCTGGGGCTGATTCCCAACGAACTGCAGCAACCCCTGGTGGACGATCCCGAAGGCCCCCCGGCAACAACCGCATACGATTATTCCGAACGCCTGCCGCCCTCCGACATCCACGTGGGGCAATATGGGCGGTTTATCGCTGCGCATCGTACCGCGCTGATGCCCACGTTCGCCATGTACTACCTGCAGCTGCCGGACCATCGCGACCTTTGGAAAGAGCCGGCCGCGGCCCTGGTGAATCCGGCGCGCATGTTCAACCCGCCGGACAACAAGGGCGAGATGGTATATCCCCTGCCCGCGTGGATGCGGCACCTGCCGGGAGTCGCGCAGCGATACGAAGAGGAAAGCCTGGGCAAAAAAGCGGACCAGGCGGCGCTGCGGCTGTGGCACCTGAACCAGGCCATCTTCTCTGCCTATCCGCACTATCTGGCCGGATCAGGCGCGCCGGTGGATGGTTCGTTCCCAGGCGTCTCGCTTCACGTGGAGCTGGAGATGCTGGTGCGGCTGGGACTGACGTCGCGCGAGGCGCTGGCCGCGGCAACAAATAATTACGCGCTTCAGTTCCACTGGACCGAGCTGGGCCAGGTGGCGCTGGGACGCCGAGCCGATGTCCTGGTGGTGGATGGCGATCCTACCATAAACATCTGGAACGCGCGGCGGATTTCCACGCTGATCCTGGATGGAAACGTGATTGACCGGCAGGGCCTGCTGAAGACGCAATGAGCGTGTTTGCAGTTGGTATTTCCAAACGCCCTGTAACCCGACCTGGCCAGCAGGATCGCGCTTCCAGAACCAGAAAAACCAAAAACAGCGCTAATATGGATCACACACGTCTCCTCCGCCGGGAGGTTCCTATGGGATTTTGCAATGGAATGGATCCACGGACCGGACTTCTGGCCGCACTGCTGGTTCTTTGCGGATGCGGCGGCAACACGTGCAGCTCGGGTTGGGAAATCCAGATATCTCCGACTTCCGCGGCCGTCAACCATTCGGCTGCGCCTCCCCATAATCAAACTCAATTCATCGCCATTGCCGCGCCGATTGCTCAAGCGGGATGCGCGATTCCCCAGATAGTCGCGCGCGAATACGCCACCTGGTCGAATCCCGATCCCGCCGCTATCCAGATCAGCAGCGCCGATGATTTGACCAATGGAACTGCCGTCTGCAATGCGCCGACAAACGGCCCGGTAACGCTCACGGGAACCTTCACCCAGATGGTCCCCCCGACGGTCTCCGGCCCCGCGACGAAGACCGTGCAACTGACTTGCGAATAGAAAATCGCGCCTTGCCGTTCGACAGCTCCAAGCTGCGTCAGCACCTGGTGGGGGCCTATAATGTTGGCCGTGTCGAGAGGTAAGAAAATGTCTGACACCGCCGTCGAAGTACATGTCGTTCTTGCATCCATCCAGGCCGCCTGGCGGGGGGAGACATCCGTCTCGGATGCGCGAATTCATCCATCCGGAAATTGCCATCGTACCGCCGGGCCTCACAGAGACTCTCCGGGGATGCGACCTTCTCGTCGCGAGCTTTGAAGAGTTCTGCCACAATGCGATAGTGCTCGAGTATGAAGAGACCGACGAGCATATTGACGTGGTTGGCAATTGCGCCGTCGCCACATTCCGATTCCGAATGGTTTATGAGCGCACCGCTTATCGAGAGGATTGTTCCGGCCGCGATCTCTGGGTCTTCGAGCGGCAGAAGGGCCGATGGATCGCTGTCTGGCGAGCCATGCTGGATTTGAAAGCGGTGCGCTCCTCTGTGGAGAGCACCGAGGCCATCGCTTCCCGCTGAATCGAGTGTTCAGCGAAAACTGACCTCCGAAGCAGACTCTATTCTCTTCGCGCTGCCTGGCATGCGGCTGCCGCGAGTACTTCCGGCAGGCGCTGCTGGCGATACGCGAACGACTCCTGAAGCTGGCGCCAGACCCTGGCCGCGGCTAGCGTGCCGAGGAAGCCGGCGCGAAGTGCGTAATCGATTGAGTCCGTGACCAGAGTTCCTGCGGCCTGGTCGCGGCTCTCGGCGACGATACCGTGGCGATGGCGAAAAGATGCAAAGGGTCCGCGCAATTGCTCATCGGTGAAATGGCTGAACCACTCGAATTCGACGATGCGGACGGTCCAACTGAGACGCGGAAACCACCGCACGGGGACGAGGCTGATGAGAATCTCGGAGCCGGTGCCGGCGGCGACGCTTTGAAAGCGGCGGGCGGCATCGGCAACCACGGGCCGCGGCGGGGGCGGGGTGAGGCGAATATCTTCAACACGCAGCTTCAGATGCGGGGGCATGAGATGAGGCAGGTTATGCGGGTTGGCGAAAAAGGCGAAGACCAGCTCCACTGGGTACGGAACCCATTGCGACATTTCAAAGTGGGGCGCCATCCAAGACAATCGTATCGCCTCTGGCAGTTCCCGGCCGTCAGTAGCTCCGTCCTCGGGCGATCGTCGATGCCGCACCGCACAGGCTCCGGAGCGCCATCTCGCAGGTTCACGTAAAATGAGTGCAAGGTTCATTTGCGCTTTTTCCCCCATTCATGACGGGCACGCACTCCCAACCCGCGCCCAAACGCCGTCGTCACGCCGGGCTGGTGGTAATTGCCGCCTACAAGCTGGTCGGGGCTGTGCTCCTGTTCGCCCTCGGAATTGGTGCGCTCAGGCTGGTGCACAAGGATATCGATGATGTGGTGTGGCACGCGCTGGTTGAGGTGCTGCACCGCAACCCTGAGTCCAGGTTGGTCAACTTCATCTTCGAGAAGGCGGAGCTGCTGAACGATCCGATGCTGAAGCGGATCGGGTTCGGCGCGTTCTGCTATGCGGGATTGGGCGTGCTCGAGGCCGTGGGGCTTTACCTGGAGAAGGTGTGGGGTGAGTTCCTGACCCTGGCGATTACCGGCTCGTTCCTGCCTCTTGAGCTCGACGAGGTGATGCGGCGAGTGACCTGGGTGCGCGTGAGCCTTCTCGCCGTGAACGTGGCGGTGGTGGTTTACCTGCTGTGGGTGATTGGCGAAAAGGCAGCGGAGCGGGCTCGGCGGCGGCACGCAATAGCGAACCAGCATCAGCCGCAATAGGGAAAACTAGCGCGTCAGCGTGCCGGAAAAGCCCCGGATGAACCATTCCCCTTCGCGCAAAATCCAATACTCGCCTACCGCCATGTGGTGGTGCAGAAAGTCCGGCGTTTCAACGTCGGCGAAGTAGGTGACGAGGGCTGCGTCCGCCGCCACCGGGACCATCCGAAATTCAGAGAGACCGTAGCCGGCAATCGGCTGCTCAGCCATCTGTTGCGCGCCGGATCGGCCGGCGCGGCGCGTCCCGTCAGGACAAAACGCGGTGAAGCCGTCCATGAGCACGGCGTCGTTCGCGGGCGCATCCTGGCTCTTCCACGCTTCCCACTGGGAGAGCAGCCGGGAATGGATCGCGTGGGTCCACTCGGAGAGAGATGGGGGCGGGACTGATTCCATGGTGCTCCTTTGATAAAGGGGATAGATTGCGCGGGATATTCGCTTTTTATTCGCTATACGCTCTGCGGCGGGCGGCTTCAAGCTTGATCTGCCGTGCCGGCACCAAAGCAGTAAACACAAGATGTTGTGGTTGGTCTCAGTTGCTTACCCAAGGAGACTGCTTCTTCCCAAAGCTGCCGGGCGAGTGGAGAGGAAGTGGGAAATTCCTGTATCGCAGGGACATGAAGTGGTCTATGATGGGTCCGAAGTGGAGTACAGGGGTCAAAAAGTGAGCTCAGTGGCCTAAATTCACTGATCTCGATGGCAGTTTCATCTCAAATGACCCCTCCTTCACCGAAGTTTCAGGTCGCCCGTAACTCTGGGGAACCACTCAGCCAACGCGGGGTGGGCACAAGCGGGCGCCAGACGAGGACCAGCCAACGTGTTTCGCGGCAATCATCCCGCCAAGGTGGACGAGAAGGGCAGGCTGAAGCTTCCGTCCGCCTTCAAGGCCCTGGTGGATGCCGCCAGTGTAACGCAATTCTACGTGACCGGCGTGGACGGAGAGAGTGCACAAGTATGGCCCCTCCCCGAGTGGGAAAAGCGGGAGGCCGAACTGGGCACGCTGAGCGCGCTGCAGCCGGTTTTGAAAAAGTACCTGGCCATGACCAGCTATTACGGCCAGCAGGTAGAGATGGACGCACAGGGACGCATCCTGCTGCCGCAGATTCTGCGCACCAAGGCCGGGCTGGACGACGAAGAAGCGGTGGTGCTGGGGATGGGGCAATACCTGGAACTGCACAACCGCAAGCGGTTTGAAGCCAAGGCTGATGTCGAAAAGTTGACCGACGAAGACATGCAGAAACTGGCGCAGCTTTTGGGCGGGAAGGTTTAAGGCTGTCTGCGCAGCGGCGCGCAGGCACACCGGGTCCCCGGGGGGGCGGACATGACGCGGACTGAACAACGCCATGTGCCGGTGCTTTTGACAGAAGCGTTGCAGTATCTGGCAGTCCGGCCGGGCGCCACGGTGGTGGATTGCACGGTGGGACTAGGCGGGCACTCGGAAGCGATTGTCCGGCGGCTGGGAGCGAAGGGAAAGCTGATCGGGTTCGATCGGGACCCGGAGGCGATAAAGCTGGCCCGGGAACGGCTGGAACGGGTTTGCCGGGAGCTGGGAAGCGAAGCGCCGGAGTTGGAGCTGATCGACGTGGCATTCAGCGCGGCGGCCGAGCATGTGGCGGCCGGCAGCGTGGATGGAGTGCTGGCGGACTTTGGAGTGAGCAGCCTGCAACTGGATGAGGCAGCGCGAGGATTTAGTTTTTCGGCGGACGGCCCTTTGGACATGCGGATGGATCCGCGCCAAGAGCTGACCGCCGCACAAGTGGTAAATGAGGCGAGCGAGCGCGAGCTGGCAGACCTGATCTATCAATTCTCAGAAGAAAGGAGGTCGCGGAGATTAGCCAGAGCCATCGTTAAAGGGCGGCCCATCACCACCACGGCGCAGTTAGCGCGGATTGTGGCCAGGGCCGCCCCGGCGATGAAGGGCGACAGGATTCACCCCGCAACAAGAACGTTTCAAGGACTGAGGATTTACCTGAACCGGGAGTTGGACGAAATCAAGGCGCTGCTGGAGGCCGCACCAAAGTTGCTGAAGCCCTCCGGAAGATTTGTAGCCATCAGCTTTCATTCTTTAGAAGACCGGCTGGTAAAGGACAGTTTGCGGGACGGCGCGCGGGCAGGGATCTGGACGATGTTGACGAAGAAGCCGGTGACGGCAGGCGAAGACGAGATGGATCGGAATCCGCGATCGCGCAGCGCAAAGATGAGAGCGGGTGAAAGAAAGTGGTCAGTGGTCAGTGACCAGTGATCGGAGGATGCGCCGGCCACGTGGGTCAGGGATCGAAGGTCACTCCGAGGCTGGGCGGCTTTCAGGGAATGAATTCAATGCAACAGGTCTGTTGAGCACTGAACACTGTTCACTGACCACTGGAGAACGGCATGGCGGCAGCAGCGACAACGATGTTCGAGGTGGGGCGGAGCTGGAGCGCGCGGTTGGCGGAGCGGAACGCGGAACTGTTGGCGGCTCAGCCGATGCGGCGCCGCGGCGTACGCACGCCGGAGTTCTACTTCAGCAAGCACTTTGACAATAGCCGGCTGGTGAAGGCGCCCGATCCCGCGCGAGTGCGCGAGATGCGGTTGTTTTCGGCTGCTGTCACCATGCTGTTCTCGCTCATCATGATCTACGGCCTGCAGCACTTCAGCGCCATCGAGCAATCGTACCGCGTTGAGGCGGAGAAGCAGGTGGTGGAACAGCTGCGCGAGGATAACCGGCAATTGCGGCTCAAGGAGGCGGAGTTGACCCAGCCGGCGCGCATCGACGGCATGGCCAAGCAGCTTGGATTGGAGGCGCCGCAACCCGGACAGGTGGTGCATCCCACCGCGCGGCCTGACGCCAACGGTCCAACGCTCGCCGCGGCAACGCCACCGGCAATGCGAGGACAGTAAGGCAAGCAATAAACTTCCCCCGGAGCCAATCGGCCATGCAGGCCACATCCATTCGCAACCACGCCCGCAACCGCAACAACCTGCCGCGCGCCTTGCCCATGCGGCTGGCGCGCTTCTGGCTTATCTGCCTCTTTTTCCTGGTTTGGGCAGGGGCCATTTCAGGGCGGTTGTTCTGGCTCCAGATTGTGCGCCACCAGGAGTTCGTGGACCGGGCACAGAAGCAGCAGCAGCGCACTTTTGAAGTGGCTCCGCGGCGGGGAGTGCTGTACGACCGGAACCTGCACGAGCTGGCCATGACGGTGCAGGTGAATTCAATTTACGCGGTACCGACGGAGATCGAAGACAAGGCGGCCGCGGCAAAGACGCTTTCGGCCATCGTGCATCGGGATCCAGACGACACGCGGACCACCGCGCCCGAGATCCAGGAACGGCTGCAAGAGGGACGGGAATTTGCCTGGGTGGCGCGCAAAGTGCCTGACGCCATCGCCGCACAGGTGAAGGCCCTGAACATGAAGGGCATTTACTTCCAGAAGGAATACCAGCGCTTCTACCCCGACAGCCAGATCGCGGCCCAGGTGCTGGGCTACGTGGGAACGGACGACACCGGGCTCGGGGGGCTGGAACAAAAATTCGAGCCGCGACTGCACGGAGTTTCCGGGCGGATGTTCACGGCCATGGATGCGCGGCGCAAGGTGCTGGGTTCCACTGAGCGCGAGCCCGAGCCGGGACAGAACCTGCAGCTCACCATCGACGAGAACATCCAGTTCATGGCCGAGCAGGCGCTGGATCATGCGATGGAACGCACCGGCGCTTTGAACGGAACGGTGGTGGTGCAGGATGTGCACACAGGCCAGATCCTGGCGTTGGCGATACGGCCTACGTTCAACCCCAACGACTTCCGGCACACCACGCCTTCGCTCCTGCGCGATCACGCGGTGAGCGATGTGTACGAACCGGGATCGACGTTCAAGCTGGTGGCGTATTCGGCGGCCATCGACCAGGGACTGGTGAAGCCGGACGACATGGTGGATTGCCAGGGCGGGCAGATCACGATTGCCGGGCGGGTCATCCATGACAACCAGGGCGAACACTTCCACGTTATTCCGGTGCACGAGGCGCTGGAACAGTCGAGCGACGTGGGCGCCATCAAGATGGCGTTGAAGGTGGGCCAGGACAAGCTCTACCAGTACATCCGCGCCTTCGGCTTTGGACAGAAACCGGGGGTGGAGCTGCCCGGTGAGACGCGCGGCTTGCTGCGGCCGGTGAACAAGTGGGGACCATCGTCGATAGGATCGATTGCAATTGGGCAGGAGATTGCGGTTACGCCGCTGCAACTGGTTTCAATGGTGTCGACCATTGCCAATGGCGGCATTTACCTGCCGCCGCACGTGCTGATGCCCGGACAGTTGACTGCAAACTCCAAGGACCCCGCGCCGATGGAGGCGCATGCGTTCCAGCTGGACGAGGACTTGCCCAATTCGCTTCCCGCCGGCGCGCACCGGGTCATCTCCACGATCGCCGCCGCGGAAATGCGCAAAATGATGGAAGGCGTGGTCCTCTACGGGAGCGGCAAGCCGGCGCAGCTCAATGGCTACTCGGCCGGCGGCAAGACGGGAACGGCGCAGAAAGTGGACCCGGTAACCCACCTCTACTCCAAGACCATGCACATCGCATCGTTCGCGGGAATTGCTCCGGTGAATAACCCCGTGATCGCCGTGGCGGTGGTCATCGACACGCCCAGAAAAGGGCCATCGTATTACGGGACGGCGGTCTCGGCGCCGGTATTCGCGGAGGTGGCGCAGGAAATCCTTGAATACCTGGGCGTGCGGCACGACGAGGAAGTCCGGCCGTCGAAAACCAGCGCGCCCCTGGATTACGCGCGCGAGGACGACCACCAGAACGATGGCGACATCAACCAGCTCTATGCGGCTGTGAACGATTTGCCCAGCGACGACCCGCTACGCACTGCACAGGCGCAACCGGCTCCGCAGCCGGAGAAGCCTGGTCCAGCGGCGGCGTCATCGCAACCGGCAATTCCCTCCCCTGCTCCGGAGCGCGCAACGGCTCCAGCCGCCGCACCCCAAACCACGGCGGCCCGGCAAGTGGTGATGGACGTGG
>CAWBIG010000051.1:0-9493 GCA_963788435.1 uncultured Acidobacteriota bacterium
TGCGTGCCGTCCCTTTCGTTGGACCTCTTGCTTGGACCCAGCCTTTAGCCGTTAGCTTTTAGCTTTTAGCTCCCGCCTTGGGGACCAAAAGCTAATAGCTAAGGGTTAATAGCTCGTATCTCTCAGTAGTACGCGTATGCCTTGAAATACCTTTGCCGCAGTTCCGCCTGCACCTTTTCCACCAGTCGCAGATAGCGCTCCCGCGTCAGTCCCTGGTCGCTCACCGGAAGCGCGTCGTACAACCCCGGCGCCTCTTTGTCCAGGAACCCGCGCCGCAAAATCGACTCAAAATCCCTGATCCGCAGCCGCGCCTTCGTCACCTTGGTCAGCAGCACGTCCACGTCCCGAACGTCGAACGCCGCGTCGATCATGGCGTGCAGCCGCCGGTATTCTTCCTCACTCCGCACCTCAATCGGCGCCTGTTCAAACAACTTTCCCACGCGGCCAACCTCTCAGATCGCGATCCTGGAGCGGGAGACGGGACTCGAACCCGCGACCAACAGCTTGGAAGGCTGTGACTCTACCACTGAGTTACTCCCGCAAAAGCAGTGCTCAGTGGTCAGTGAACAGTGGTCAGTAAGAACCTCCCCGGCCGCGCCGAAACTGGTCACTGATCACTGATCACTGTCCACTGCACTTCTGGAGCTGATGACCAGGATTGAACTGGTGACCTCTCCCTTACCAAGGGAGTGCTCTACCAACTGAGCTACATCAGCCCTCTAAAACCAAGCCCTTAGCCGTTAGCGATTGGCCTCGAGCTTGACCGTCCCACCATCAAGCTACGAGCAAATGGCTAAAAGCTATTGGCTGCCCTTCCTCCGGATTCGGTCCGCCTGCATCGCCATCACCGTCCGGAACGCAAATGTTGCCAGCACAAAGATCGGAATCCACCGGATCTCCACCAATCTGCCGAAGACCGGTACCGACCCCTTGCCAATCGTAAACCACGCTACTACCGCCAGCACGCCGTACAGCGCCATCGCGATCCGGTACTTCCGTTCCAGTTCGCTGCCTGTTCCAGCCGCCGCGTCTTCCTCGCGCTTCTGCTCAGCCTCATCCTGCTCCATCCGGCCGGCTCCCTCACGCACTGCAATTCCTCAAATTCAGCTGGCAGGTCACAGGCTTTCCTACTCCCTGTTCCCTAATCCCTGCATTTATGGTGCACAGGGGAGGATTCGAACCTCCGTAACTCGAATGAGTGGCAGATTTACAGTCTGCTGCCATTAACCGCTCGGCCACCTGTGCCCATTTCGCCCATCCGCTCCGGAAAGAACCATTTCCACGCACCAGCCTTTATCCGGAGTGCTCCGGCTAAAACAGCTTGATGCACTGGAGTGGGATCACCGCAGAGGACAGATCCGGCGCCCAAACCGCCGCGCCGGTTCACCACTCGCTGCCGCTTCCTTTCCCGCCTTCGTCCGCCTTTTGTAAGTGGAGCTGACGGAGGGATTTGAACCCCCGACCCTCTGATTACAAATCAGATGCTCTACCAGCTGAGCTACGCCAGCCCTCAGGAGGGGTCCCCTTCAGCCCGTCTCATGCCACCTCAAAAAAAGCGCCCGAAAGCCGCAGAAACAGAGCGGATACACCATCCTCCGCACTGTACGGCACAATTACAAAGGTTAGCATAGTGCCTGCGGCGGAGCAAACCGGCGCCACGCGCCTGCGGATACCCCTGACACATGGTCCCGGGGAGCGTGGACCAGAATCCGCAAACCGCCCGGCATCATACACTTGCAATGCAGAACCAGGGACTGCCCGCTGCCTGTTTACTGCGGCTTGGGCGCATGCACCGCGACCCGCTGCTCCGCCGGGACCTCCATTGCCTCACCCATCGCCAGCGGCAGCTCCTGCTGCTGCGGTTCCGCGGCCCCGTAGGCGCGCACAATGCGCTGCACCAGCATGTGGCGGACCACGTCCGATTCCTCGAAGTGGCAGAACTGGATGCCCTCCACGCCTTCGAGCACGTTGATGGCGTCCACCAGCCCCGATTTCCGCGGGTTGGGCAGGTCGATCTGGGTGATGTCGCCCGTGATTACGCTTTTGGAGTTATTCCCCATGCGGGTGAGGAACATTTTCATCTGCTCGATGGTCGTATTCTGCGCCTCGTCCATGATGATGAACGCGTCGTTGAGGGTACGCCCGCGCATGAAGGCCAACGGGGCCACCTCGATCACGTTCCGCTCCAGCATTTTGTCCACGCGCTCCGGGTCCAGCAGGTCGTAGAGCGCGTCGTAGAGCGGCCGAAGATACGGGTCCACCTTCTCCTGCAGGCTGCCGGGAAGAAAGCCCAGCCGCTCGCCCGCTTCCACCGCCGGACGCACCAGCACAATGCGGCTCACCTTCTTTGCGTTCATCGCAGCTACGGCCATGGCCACGGCGAGGTAAGTTTTTCCCGTGCCGGCCGGCCCCACGCCGAACACCATGTCGCTCTGCTCGATCGCTTCCACGTACTTGCGCTGGTTCACGCTCCGCGGCTGCACCATCCGCTTGACGCCCGCCGAACGCTGCTTGCCCGCATCCACCAGGCCGCGCAGCGTAGTTGCGGCATCCGCCACCACCAGGCGCAGCATCCCGTTCAGCTCCCCGTTGTGGGGATGAATTCCCTGCCGGCGCAGCGACTCGAAATCCTGGAAAATTCCCCGTACGCGCGCCACTCCCTCGTCGGGGCCTTCCACGTGCACGGCGTCGGAGCGCAGATCGATGCGCACGCCAAGCGAGTCTTCCATCAGTCTCAGGTTTTCGTCGCGGGTCCCGAACAGGGGCTCAAGGTTGGGCGTAATCTCCAGGGCGATCTTCAAGTGGTTAATACCCTCCAAAGGGTCCAGTAACATTTGAGCGCCACCGTGCCGGCGCCGCCGGTTTCCTGCACTTTTTATCGGCAGGACCGGCAAGCCATAGAGCTATTGATTTGGATGCGGAAGGATTCCCCGCGGCGTCACAGCTGTAAGCTGAAGCCCACGCCTGCAAAGTACGCCGGAGAACATAAGCGGTTGTTAGAGGATTTCGGCCAGCGCCGCGCAGTACGGAGCCTCTGCTCCTCCCCGTCCGGCAGCGCCGCGAATTGGCGATGGCAACCAAGTAAGGTATCTGCGCTAGAGAGTAGCCCGAGTGCTTCGAACCGTCAACTGATCTGCAGCGAAATTTCCATCAAAATCGTGCCTCCCAAGGTACGCCCGGAGGAACAGGGAGTAGGGAACAGGGAGTAGGGAGTAGAAAGCGCCGCACATTCACCTGCGAGCTGCCTGCTGACCCCATGCCTTTGAATCTCGTGCCGCTTTGTCGGGCTTTACTCGCGACCCTCTGGTCGCTACTCCCTATTCCCTACTCCCTGTCTCTATGTCGTCCGTCACATCCTGCCCGCAGCCGCGTCTCTATACTCCCCCAAGGATCAGTCCATGGATTTTTCAGCACTGTCGGTACCCAGCATTCTGCAGAATGCCGCTATCCTCACCGTGATTGTGGCCTTCGCCGGCTATGCCATCACCTTCGCCAGCGCCCATATCCTGGCCCGCCGCCGCGACAAGCTCGACCTCGTCAACAAGCGTCTCAACGAGTTCTACGGCCCGCTCTATGTCGCCTCTGAGACCGGCAACATCGCTTACCGTTCCCTGCTCGCGCGCCTGGGCAAAGCGCAGAGCTACCCTGTCCTCGACTCCGAGCTTGGCGAGTGGGAGCTCTGGATGCGCACCATCTTCATCCCCCTCAACGACGTGCGCGAAAAGATCATCATCGAGAAGGCCTACCTCATCGTCGAAGAAAAAATGCCGCAGTGCCTGCTTGACTTCGTCACCCACGTGGTCGGCTACAAGGCCGTCCTCTCCAAGTGGAACAACGGTGACTACTCTGAGCGCCGGTCCACCATCGGCTGGCCGCCCGAGTTCGACGTCTACGTGCGCAAGTCTTACGCCGCCCTCAAAGCCGAACAGACCCGTCTGATGCATGGCGCCACCGACCGGCTCCTCCGCCGTCTGCTCAGCAAAAAGCCATCGCATTAACCACAGCTTGTCATCCTGAGAAACGGAGCGACGAAGCATCCGCGGTTGCCTCTCGCCGGTCCAACCGGGAACCCCGGGCGCCCCGCCCGTTCCGCAGTTTGCGGCAAGCGTGAGAAACCACGACCATCAGCTTTGCCTCCGGACCGCCGCCGTAAGGCCACCGGCCAGGGTCGGATTCAGCGACGTCACCTGCGCCACCGTCTTGGTCAGCCGCGCCTCGTTAGGCCGGCAGCCCTTGTAGTCCTCATGCGAGTAAAAATGCTCAATGGACTCCACCAGGTACGCGCCCGGCAGGAACTCCCCCGTTCCGCCCACACCATGCGCCGGCAGCATCACCAGGTCTCCCGGCTTGGGGAGCGAGTGCAGCGTCTCCAGCGGCACCAGGTTGATGCACGTCCCGTCCCCGGCAACGAACTCCAGGCAATTGGCGCTGTGCAGCCGGCCCTCGCGCTCTCGCCGCGCCTCCTGACGGATCTTGTATGCCTGGTAGTAGGCCGCTGCCGATGCAGGCAAAATCAAGAAAAACGCCAGAATGTTGGAGATGTAAGACAGCCTGGCGAGCATGCCCTGCTCTTTCAGCTCGCTGAATATCCTGGTCATCATCGGATTCATTCATGAAGCTCCGGAATGAGCCATCATACCAATGCCGCGCAAGCGTGGTCTCCATCATTTTGAAGAGTTGCCGTCGGCCAGTTGGTCCGCCTGGGCGCAGTTGGCGGTCACGAACAGCTTCTAGAAGCCTTTGCGGCGGCGGAGGATTTCGGGGTGGCGTTCCACAGCGCGCAACTCGCGGCTTCGCTCGCGTTCCCAGGCTTCGGCACGCCAACGGCGCGAAGAGTACACAGGAGGTTCTTCCGGGAGCACCGGCGCGGAAATTGGCGAGGGCGGAACGAGAAGCGGCCGCGCCGGCATGGAGACGATGGCGGCAGGTAGGGCGTCGGCCAGGCCGGTCGCGCGCGCCGGAGCGGAAGCCGCGGGCACGATGAGCTGCGCGGAAGAATCGTCATCGGCGAAGGCGGCTGGCGAAGTCAGGCTGGTGTCGGTCCCCGCGCACTCGGGTTCCGCTTCCAGGCGCTCCGCGCGAGCAGCGGGAGCGGTGGACCGGCCAGCGATGGTGCGGGCCATGAATTCGTCCACCAGCTTGTGCAGGCAGGTTTGGCCGCACAGGTGCTTGGAGCCGGTACGCAGACGGTTCCGCGAGCTCCAACCGCCGATGCGCAGCTCACCCGCCAGCTCGCACGCGACGAACCAATGGTTGGTCTGTTTCTTTTCCGCTCCGCAAATGTCGCACGAAATGGCCTGGCGGATCACCCGCGCCTCCTGTTCCGTTGCCTGATGCCGTGGCGGCACTTGCAGGGATCGCGAACCGCGCGTCCTACGGAGTGCGCACGGCGCAGAGCCGCGATCCCTGCGGCCACCAAGTCTTTCATCGCTCGGATGGGCTGAGAGTTGAGCGCGCGGCGCGGGGAATCGTTGCCGTTCTCATTCTGGAACTGAGGCTGCCAGGAGAGTTTCAATTCGAAACGAAGCTGCGGAAGCGCCTAATCCTTCGGCGCAAAGTACCCTTTCCTGGCCAGCACCTGGTATTTGCGATCGTAGCAATACAGATAAATAGGCCGGAACTGCCCGTCGGACTTGAAATCGGCGGGCACGTAGGTCAGCGCGTATTGGCTGCGCAGCGCTTCCTGGATGCTGTGGAAGCTTTCCGACATGTCTTCGACGGATGGCGGAAAGAATACCTGGCCGCCGGTTTCCGTGGCCAGCTTTGCCATCACGTCGTCGCCCTTGCCGCGGCTCGGGGTCCAATTGGTGCTGATGCCGTAGATCACGGTTTCGGCGCGCTCGCACTCCTTGACGGCTTCGTCGATGCGAACCCGGCTCTGGTTGTCGTCGCCGTCGGAGATGAGGACCATGGCCTTGCGCACGGGCTCCTGGCCGCGCGCCACGTCCAGCAATTTGTCGCGGCAGGCCGTGTAGACCGCATCAAAAAGCGCGGTGCCGCCGCCGGGGCGCAAGCGGTTCACACCGGCCTCAAGCTTGTCCAGATCGTTGGTCCAGTCCGCCTCCACCGTCGGCGTCACGTCAAAGCCCATCACAAACGCGCGGTCGGTCTTCGGTTTCAGCGTCTGCATAAGGAACTCGGTGGCCGACTGCTGCTCAAACTGGAATCGCGAGCGGATGGAGGTGCTGGCGTCAATCACGATACCGACGCGCAGGGGAAGATTTATCTGCTGCCGGAACGAAGTGATGCTCTGGGGTGCGCGGCCGTCGTCGAGCAAGGCAAAATCGTTCAGCTTGAGATCGGGGATATAGCGGCCGTGCTTATCGGTCACCGTGAAGATGAGGTTCACCTCATTGCGCTGAATGACGAAGGTGGGCTTTTCTTCCTGCTGGGCCGGAGCCGACGGCTGCGCCTGAGCGCCCTGCGCGTTGGGCTGGCTCGGTTGCGCCGCCGGTGTTTTCGGAGGGCTGGCGGGCTGTTGCGCGGCCACAATGGCAGGAAGGATCACGGCCAGGGGAACCACCGCAAACCCCCACGCCCAGCGACGGATGGCCGCCGGAAAAAGAAGCTGTTTGATCATCACGATTCTATTTTACCAATGGCTAAATTGTTGCCAAGGTTGGACGTTGGCGCAGAAGGTTCGTCACCCCCGAGCGCGCGCAGGAAAGCCGCCAATTCGAGCGGCAGTGGAGAAGCGAGGCGCAGCGGCTTGCCCGAACGCGGATGCGCGAATTCGAGCTCGGCTGCATGGAGGAAATTGCGGTTCAATGTGAGTTCCTGAGCCTCTGCCTTGCGCCGCGGCGCAGCAGTTGCTCCGGATGCGGCTGTCGGCTGCTCGGTCAGCCGGCCGGCAGCGCCGTAGAGCCTGTCGCCCACAACCGGATGGCCGATCGACGCCATGTGCACCCGGATCTGATGGGTGCGGCCGGTCTCGATGCGGACTTCGATCAGCGTGAACTTGCCGAAGCGGGTTTCAAGCCGGCGCAGCACCTGGTAGTGCGATAAGGCCGAGCGCGTATTCTCTCGCGCCTTTGTGCTCATCCGCGTCCGGCGCACAGGGTCGCGGCCGATGGCCGAGTTGATGCTGCCTTTGGCGTGCTCCAGCGAACCATGCACCAGTGCGATGTAAGTCTTGCGGATCTGGCGGCCGGAGAACATGCGCGCCAGCGCGGCGTGGGCGCGATCGTTTTTGGCCACAATGATCAGCCCGCTGGTTTCTTTGTCGAGCCGATGCACGATGCCGGGCCGCAATTCCCCGCCGGTGGAGGAAAGCGACTGGAACCGGTGCAGCAGCGCGTTGACCAGCGTGCCGCGATTGCGGGCATCGTCCGTTGCTCCCGAGCCGGCGTGCACCATCATGCCGGCAGGCTTGTCCACCACGGCAAGATCGTCGTCCTCGTAAATCAGGCGGCAGCGGAATGTCCTCCGCGATGGCCTTCAGCGGCGCGGGGTGAGGATCGCCGGTAATGACAATGTGTTCGCCCCCGCGCAATTTGTGCGAAGCTTTCGGGCGGGCGCCGTCCACCACCACGCTGCCTTGATCGAGAAGCAACTGCACGCGAGAGCGGCTGACGCCCTCGAGTTGAGTAGCCAGAAACTGATCCAGGCGCCGGCCGGTAGCGTCGGGCGGAGCCATAATCGAGCGCGGCTCATCCATGCGCGGCCTCTGCATGCGCGGCAATGGCGGCGCCGCGGCGCTCGCGCAACAGCAGCGCACCGGCAATCACCATAAGCACCGCGGCCAACTGCGGCCCATCCAACGCGCCGTGGAGCATGGCGCCGCGTCCATCCCAATCGCGCCAGATCTCCGTAACAAAGATGATCGTGCCGAATCCGACGAGCGCGACTCCGGCCGCGTCGCCGCGCTGCTGCCGCGCCGGCAACATCACCAGCAGAAGGGCGGCCAGAGTAAAGTACGCAATGGCCGCGTAAGCCTGCACCGGATGCAGCGGAACGCCCAGCGGCGCGCCGCTCCAGCGGGCCGCCAGCGGATGAACGTAGGTGACCGCCCATCGCACAGCGGTTTGAGTGCCGAATCCAGAGCCCGCCATGAGTGCGCCGAGTTGCTCGCAGGCCAGCCCCAATGCCACCGGCGCAGCCAGCGCGTCCGCCACATCCACCATTGACATGCGCTGCCATCGCGCATAGGCAAACGCCGCACCAACGCCGATGGCGCCCGCAACTGTCGCCACCAGCGGATGATGGATCATGGCCAGGGAAAGCATCCACAGCGGATGACGCGCGAGGATGCGCCAGTTCATGGCAACCAGCAGCAAACGCGAACCCACCAGCGCCGCAAACAGCGAGAAGACGAACAGGTTCCACAGATGATTGGGGGAAACCCGCGTGACCCGCGCGGTGTGCAGCGCCAGCAATAAGCCGGCGAGCACGCCGATGGCCGCCATGGCCCCGTAACTGGGAATGACGACCGCGCCGATGTGGAAGAGGACAGGGTGCACCTGCTCAAAAGAATACGGCATCCCGCAGACGCCGATTCATGGGCACCAAAAGGAGAAGCCGACCCGCGGGGCCGTGAGCGATGCGCTGGTGAACCCGTCCTAAGACGGTGGAGCTCCCCGCGGTTCATTAGGCATTCCGGACTGGCGGACACTGCACACAGAACCGATTGTCGAGTCGAGCTCCTGTTCGTTGAATGTTGGTTCAACCAGCGTTGACCACCCACCTGCTTTGCAGGCCGGTTTCTATTGCGGAGTCTATGGCGATGCGCGCGGAATTGCAAGTCTTGTGCGGAGTATGCGCAATGTGTTAGAAAAGCGCACCCACCTGTTTTTGCGCTCCCGCCGCGAATCGTTTCTGCTACGAGCCTGTTTTTCGTTCTTCTTCCAACACCTCGTCCAGCAATGAGCGAAGCGTGCTGGCGCGCGCATGCCCGGTGGTTGTCGCGCCTGACTGCTGATACTGCGATAGCTCATCGGCAAGATTCAGCGCCGCCAGCACCGCAACGCGCAACGAATCTACGGTGCGTCCCTGCGCCGCCACCGCGCGCATTTTGGCATCTACCTGCTCCGCCAGCGCCAGGATGTGAGCGGTGTCCTGCCCCGAAAGGTGATAGGTCTGGTCATAGATCTGGACGGTGACGTAGTTGGCCGGATCGTTGGACTGCGGCGCCATCAAGCCTCCAGGGCGTCAAGCTGGGCAAGGAGTTTCTCCACCCGCTGGCGCACCGCTTCGCGCTCGGCGCGAAGGGATTCGATTTCGTGGTCGAGGTTCTTCCCCGATTCCACTTGTTCCTTCAGCCGCGTTTCCGCCTGGGCGGCGCGCTCCTCCGCGGCTGCGCGCGCCAGCCGCTCGCGCTTTACCAGGTTCACGGCGCGAAGCACGCGCTCTTCCAGAGCGGCGAATTCATCTCCGCTCACCGTTATTGCTCCCGCCTCGCCGGCGGGGCGCTGATCCTGGTTCGCCTCCGCCACTTCCTCTCCAAACGATAATTCCGGCATTTATATACCTCCGCGCATACGCACTTTGATTGGAG
>CAWBIG010000052.1:0-14618 GCA_963788435.1 uncultured Acidobacteriota bacterium
ACTCCCTGCCTCTGTGCCTTTACACTAGATTTAGAACCATCCGGCTGCGCACGCGCATCCATTGGGTGGGTCGCGCTTTTGTTCCACGCAGCCTTTCGTTTCAGTTAATCGGGTCGAAATTCATTGATGCCATCTGAATCCACAGCCAGGTCTGCAACCCGTCGCTTTGCGCCCACTTTCCGGCGCGGCATCACGTTTTTGTCGCTGCTCGTCGCCGGCGTCACCATCGCCGCGCAGGTGCCCGGTACTCCGCCTTCGCAATTGCCGTCAGCGCCGCAAGGCCCGGCGTTGCCCAGCGCGCAGTCCATTCCCAATGCCACGCCCGCTTCCGCACAGTCCGGCGCGTCCAACTTACAGGGCAGCATCACTGAGGGCACAGCCACTGGTCAGACCATCGATCTGACCCTCGACGACGCCATCCAGCGCGGCCTGCGCAACAACCTCGGCGTCATTCTCAGCGGCACCCAGACCGCCTCCGCCCGCGGCCAGCGCCTCAGCCAATTGCAGAATCTGCTCCCAACCGTGAACGGACACATCCAGGAATCGGAGTTGCAGACCGATCTGGCCGCCGAAGGCCTGCGCTTCCCTGACTTTCCCACCATCGTCGGCCCCTTCGGATTCACCGATATTCGCGCAACTCTTGCCTGGTCCGCGGCCGACGTCAATTCGCTGCACCAATACCTCGCCTCCCGGCACGACTTTCGCGCGGCGCAGCTCTCCGCCGACGACGCCCGCCAGCTCGTCATCCTCACCGTCGGCAACGCCTACCTGCTTGTCGTCGCCGATGAAACCCAGGTCCTCAGCGTGCAGGCGGAGGTAAACACTTCCAAAATCTCGCTCGATCAGGCCGTCGACAGCCACCAGGCCGGCACCGCGCCGCTGCTCGATGAACTTCGCGCCCGCGTCGATTATCAGTCGCTCGAGCAGCAGCTTATCGCCTCCCAGAATGCCCTCGAAAAGGACCGTCTTACCCTGGACCGCACCATCGGCCTGCCCCTCGACCAGAAATTCAACGTCGTTGACAAGGAGCCCTACCGCGCCTTCGACCAGATCGACCTGAACGCGGCTCTCCAGCAGGCCCATTTGAACCGCAAGGACCTCCAGGCCATGATGGAGCAGACCAAGGCCGCCCAGGAGATGCGCAAGGCCGCAACCGCCGATCGCTATCCCGTGCTGAGCATCAATGCCGATTACGGCGATATTGGCGTCAACGTGCGCCATTCGCACGGCACGGTCGACGGCACCGGCGCGGTCAGCGTCCCCGTCTTCAAGGAATATGGGCTGCGCGGCGAAGCCGAACAGGCCCAGGCCCAGCTCGATAACAGCAAAGCGCAGTTGAGCGACGCCAACGCTCAGGTCGAAGCCGATGTTCGCGATGCGCTCCTCGACATCCAGTCCGCGCAAAAGCAGGTTGAGGTAGCCCAGTCCAGCGTCGAGTTGGCCAACGAGGCCCTCACTGAGGCCCAGCAGCGCTTCGTGGCCGGGGTCAGCGACAATTTGCCCGTCAGCCAGGCCGAGCAGAGCCTGGCCCAGGCCAACCTGCAGTATGTAAGCAGCCTCTACCGGCACAATATCGCCAAGCTCAGCCTGGCGCGTGCCCTCGGAGCAGCCGAAAACTACAAGAGCTATCTGGGAGGTAAGTAGACGTGCCCGAAACAACCACAACCCCCGCACCGGCAGAGCCGGATACAGAGGTGGTGCAGCCGCGGTCACGCCGCCGGGGCATTGTCATCATCGTGCTCGCCATCCTCGTCGTGGCCGGCGTGGGCTTCTGGTGGCACTCCACCTTTTACGAGGACACCGACGACGCCCAGGTCAGCGGACACCTGATCCAGGTGAGCTCCCGCATCCAGGGCCACGTCCTTAAGGTCTACGTCGATGAGAACCAGACGGTCAAGGCCGGCGATCCCATAGCCGACCTCGATCCGCGCGACTTCCAGGTCGCCGTCGAACAGGCGCAAGCCGCCCTCGCCAGCGCCCAGGCGAACGCCGCCTTTGCCAGGGTCGCCGTCCCCCTCACCACCATCAACACCGGCAGTAACCTGACCTCCGCCAACGCCGACCTCACTGGCAGCCACGCCGCCGTCCAGGAAGCGGAAGGCCAGGTTCGCGCCGCCCAGGCTCGAGTCGTTCAGGCCCAGGCCAACAACGACAAAGCCCAGTCGGACCTGGAGCGCTATCGTCCCCTGGTGGCCAAAGACGTGATCAGCAAGCAGCAGTGGGACGGCGCCGTCGCCGCCGCTGCGGCTGCCCAGGCCGCCGTGGCCGACGCACAGGCCAGCGCTCAGGCCGCTGCCGACGCCGTCCGTGTGGCCCGCGAGCGCGAAGCCGCCGCCAACGCATCCCTCAGCTACGCCAAAACCGGTCCCCAGCAGATCGAAAGCCAAAACGCCAAGGCCAAGCAGGCTGAGGCGCAGGTCCAGCAGGCCCAGTCCCAGCTCGACCAGGCCCAGCTCAACCTAAGCTACTGCCACATCGTCGCCCCCGAAGACGGCATCATCACTCGCAAAAGCGTTGAAGTCGACCAGAACGTCTCCGCCGGCCAGAACCTGCTCACCCTGGTCAGTCTCAAGGACATCTGGGTCACCGCCAACTTCAAGGAAACGCAGTTGGAGCACATGCACGCTGGCCAGGCCGTCGAAGTCCACGTGGACGCCACGGGCAAGGACTACAACGCCAAGGTGACGCAGATCGGAGGCGCCACCGGCTCCGTCCTCTCGCTCTTCCCCCCGGAAAACGCCACCGGCAACTATGTCAAGGTGGTCCAGCGCGTCCCGGTTCGCCTCGACTTCACTGACCTCGCCAAAGAGGATCCCAATCACCAGCTCCGCCCCGGCCTGAGCGTCGAACCCAAGGTCCGCGTCAAGGACTGAGCGCCTAAACGAAGACCTGCCTGCGCCCCATTCATCGCGGTTTCATGCGATGATTGGGCGCCGAGGCTCGTAGCCCGTTTGACCAAACGACAGACACTCCCCCGCATCCACCATCACAGTGCGCGTAGCACTATTGGCTCAAGAAGAACCGCGTAAACTGGAAGAGGCGGCGACAGCCATCGCCGAATATCCCAGGAGATCATGCACATCACTTCCAGGCGGGAGTTCCTGAAGCGTAGTCTTGCCGCAGCGCCGGCGCTGGCTCTCAGCGAGGCAATGGCCCGCGCCCATGCTGAGCCGGCGGCTAAAGCCTATCGAACTCCATCGACGATCGATCGCTATATCGATCCGCTGCCGATTCTGCGGCGAATCGCTCCGGAAGAGGCCCGCAGGGGCGAAGCAGTGTACCGGGTGCGGATGTTGGAATTTGCGCGGCCGCTGCATTCGCAGCTTCCGCCGACGAAACTCTGGGGCTTCGAGGGCGAGTACCCCGGGCCGGTTTTTGACGTAGACCGCGGCCACGCCATCCAGGTGAAGTGGGAGAACCATCTTCCGGCCAAACACATCTTCGCCATCGATCCGCATATTCACGGAGCCATGCCACCGGCGCCCGAAGTGAGGACCGTGCCTCATCTTCACGGCGCGCAAACGTCGTCCGAGAGCGACGGCCTGCCGGAGAAGTGGTTTACGCCGGGCAATTCGGTCCTCTATCACTATCCAAACAGCCAGCAGGCGGCCACGCTGTGGTATCACGACCACGCGCTTGGCATCACGCGCCTGAATGTGTACTCCGGGCTCTCCGGCATGTATCTGCTCCGCGACGTCGAGGAGCGCGCGCTGGGCCTTCCCGATGGAGAATACGAGATTCCGCTGATCCTGCAGGACCGGATGCTGGATGATAATGGGCAGCTTATCTACGTGCCCACCATGGAGGACGGCGTGCCGCTTCCTCCGGGGGTGTGGGGCCCGGAGTTCTTTGGCACTGTGCCGGTCATCAACGGCGCCATCTATCCCCACCTGGAGGTTGAGCCGAGAGTCTACCGGCTGCGGGTGCTGAATGGAGCCAATTCGCGATATTTCAACTTGTACCTGAACCTGGCCCAGAGCGCGACGGACATTCCGTCGCTGGTTCCGTTTCAGCAGATCGGCACCGATGGCGGTCTCTTGCCGCACGCGGTGAAGCTTGAGAAGCTGCTCCTGGGGCCGGCAGAACGCGCCGACCTTCTGATGGATTTTTCCGCCGTCGAGGGCCGTACGGTGACGCTGATGAACGCGGCGATGGCGCCGTATCCGGGATGGGGAATGCTGCAGACGCTGCACCCTCCGCTGCACGAGCTGATGCAGTTTCGGGTAAAGCCGAAGGCAGCGGGCCAAAATGCTTCGTACAGCATCCCGCAAATGCTGGATTCGAATTTGCCGCAGGAGGGTGAGGCTGTGCGCACCCGCGATTTCATCCTCTCGGAACGGCTGGATGCGCAAGGCCGCAGCCTGGGCGTTCGAATCAACGAGAAGGGATACGACGATCAAGTGACCGAGGTGGTGACGCTGAATTCGATAGAGAAGTGGCGGTTCTTCAACACCACGGATGACGCGCATCCGATGCATCTACACCTGGTTCAGTTCCGGATTCTGGAGCGTCAGGGATACGATCCGACGGCACTGGCGGCGGGCCGGTTCAGCCTGATTGGCAAGCCGCGGCCCCCGGAGCCCCATGAAGCAGGCCGGAAAGACACTGCGGTGGTGAGTCCGAACGAGGCGCTGACCATCGTCGTGCGTTTCGAAGGATACACAGGCCGCTATGTGTTTCATTGCCACATGCTGGAACATGAGGACAACGACATGATGCGGCCATATGAGGTGGTAGAGGCGCGGCAATGAAGACGGCCGCGCCCGCTCCAGCTCACGGCCCCATGCTGGTAGGCGTGCAGGAGCTTGCGCCACTGGGATCGCTATAGGGCGTCGGCGGTGTAGGCGGCGTCTCCCAGGGCACGTTGTTGAAATCAAAGAAGTCGAGAAGGTTCGGCTGGGCTGCGTCCCGTGCGGTCAGATGCGCCGAGGAACCGATGAACCGGCTCTCCACAAACTTGATGATCGCGGTGTGATCCATGGGAATGTGGGAGACATAGTGACGCCGCGTGAAGGGGGAGATGACGATGTTGGGCAGGCGAAAGCCGAGCTGAGCGGCGAATCCATCCTGCGCGGGCGCGTCGTCGGGATTCGCGCCTGGAAGGTCCGTAGAAAGATCGCAGTGAATGGTGGCCGTGCCGTCCGGAGGCAAACACGGATTGTAGCTGTCCGGGTTGACGGCGATCGAGGAGATGTCCGGATAGGTTCCGAGCGTAGGGCTGGTGTCATCGTTGGAATGTCCGGGCACCGGGGGCACATGATCGTACGGCCCTCCGCCCTCATCGTAGGCGAAGAAGAACACCGACGTGGGCCACTCCGGGCTGCTCATGAACGAGTTGATGATATTGGCCATCTGCGTCTGCCCGTGCAGAATGGATTGCTCGGAGCCGGGATGTTCGTCCCCGTTGGCGTAAGCCGGTTCAATAAAGGCGAAGCTGGGCAGCGCGTTGTTGTTCATGTCAATGTAGAACTGCGAAATCGGCGCGATGTGGGTGGGATCGATGCAGAAGGAATTGCTTTCGTCGTTGGTGATCGGGTTGTTCGAGGCCACAGTGGGCGCCGCACAGCCATTGGCATTGTTATGCAAATAGTGAGTGGAGTAAGAGATGTTTGAGAAAGTGGTGGCCGGATAGCGAGAGGTGCCGGTGGTTGGGCACTCATCCTCGTCGGTGCAGAGGGCTTCGGTGACCGAGTAGTAGATTTTCCAGGAGACGCCGGCTTTATCGAGCTCTTCGAAGATGTTGTTGATGTCGAGGTTTCCCAGGTGATCATCGCCGCCGGGGTCTTTCACCAGGCCCTGGGTCGTTCCACCGGTCATGGTGGCGATACGGTTGTCGATGGTCTTGCTGGCTACGGGTGAGAACCAGCGGTCTGACACTGCAAACTGCGATGCCATGTAGTAGTAGTAGTTCAAGTAATCCTGATCGTAGTAGCCCATCGCGCGCTCGCCGGTAAGATCAGTGAAAGCCCCGCCACACCCTCCGCTGTTATAGCAACTATTGGCATAGCCTTCGGCGGTATGCACAAAACCGTTCATCTGGATGGGACGGGTGGTCAGGAAATCGTAGCGGTTCACGTCGCCGTAGCTGGCCAGCCAGTCAGAGGAGTCGTCGTCGATGCAAGTGCTCTTGAACTTGAACAAAGAATACGACGTTCCCTGGTCGTCCTCATCGGTGACTGTTTTGGTAAGGTCGACGGTCGACTTGCAGGGATTGGAGCCCGCGGCGCAGTCCACCAGGCCGTCGATGTCGTACTCGTTACCGTCATCCCCCATGAAATCGCTGTTGTCGTGCCGATAGACATTCAGCATGCCGAAGTAGCTGTCGAAGCTGCGATTCTCCTGCATCATGAAGATGACGTGCTGAATGGCTTTGACGCTGCCGCCAGGAATTACAGTGACCAATGCGGTGGCGGTTACGTCGCCGGTGTCGCCCGTGGCCGTACCGGTGTAGGTGGTGGTTTGCTTCGGAGTTACAACCTGCGTTCCGCCGGTTAGCGAAAGCGTATAGGAGCTGCCGTCGGTTCCGGTCACCGTTACCGCGGTGGCATTGCTTGCCGTAACCGTCAGCGTGGAAGAGGCGCCGGTGACAACCGTGGTCGGTTTGGCGGTGATGGAGACAGTGGCCGGCGTGCCAACTGTTACGGTGGCTGTTGCCTTGACGCTGCCTCCGGCGCCGCTGGCAGTGGCCGTGTAGGTGGTGGTCTGCGACGGGCTGACCTTCTGCGTTCCGCCCGTGGGAGAAAGCGGGTAAGAACTGCCGTCGGTACCGGTCACCGTGACCCCGGTGGCGTTGGTCGCGGTAACAGTCAGGGTGGACGAACTGCCGGATGCGATGCTGGTTGGGTTCGCCGCGATGGTCACGGTGGGCGCGAGCGCAGACGCAGCGCTAACGGTAACGGTAGTGCTGTTTTTGGCGCTGCCTCCGGCTCCGGTGGCCGTGGCCGTGTATGTGGTGGTCTGCGACGGGCTGACCTTCTGCGTTCCGCCGGCTGGAGAAAGCGCGTAGGAGCTTCCATCGCTTCCGGCGAGCGTGACTTGCGTAGCATTGGTCGCCGTGATGGTGAGAGTGGACGAGCTGCCGGATGCGATGGTGGACGGATTCGCCGAGATGGCAACGGTGGGAGCAGCAGCTGCGCTATTTACGGTGACTACTGTTTTGGCGGTCACTGTTCCGCCCGCACCCACGGCAGTAACGGTGTAGGTCGTGGTCGCCGCGGGGCTCACTTTTTGCGTACCGCCGCTGGCGTTGATCGTGTACGAGCTGTCGTTGCTGCCGGTCACCGTCACCTGGGTCGCATTAGTGGCGGAAATGGTAAGCGTGGCGCTGCCGCCGGAGTTGATCGACGTGGGATTGGCGGAGATGCTTACCGTCGGAGGCGTGCTTCCCACCATCTGATGAACAGAGCCGCAGCCGGCGACCAGGAAGGGCAAGAGAACTGCCGTGCTGAAAAGCGAGATCCTGAAGAGGCCCATTGGTAGACGCATTCGGAGCACGAATTCTCCTTAGAGTTGCACTTTCCATAGTGAAACGTGAGTTGCACCTTCCAGAGTGAAACGATTGAGAAATAAGCGATGAGATATAAGTGGCTTTAGTCCGGTCTGGTCGAGTTTTTCGTTTATTGACGCGATGAAACCAAAGATGCCGGCAGCAGTGCGTCCCCCATGCGTTGGTTGGATGGTCTTTTGCGTTCCGCGGGATGCTTCGAGGTTCGCTGCCGGAACGGCAGGAGTACACTTCTGGCACAAAAAGAGCGATGCTTCGATGCGGATCTCAATGGCCCATCAGCTTCCGGAGGAACGGCGAGTGACTGGTTCTATCCCGTAATCGGCTGCATCTTCAAGGCCCGGCGCAGATTCGAGGGCGCGAAGCTCTTCCGACCGTTCGGAACGCAGTGGACGCAGGGAAGGTTGGAGGTGCAATGCAGGCGGTGCGCCGCCTCGCCGAAAGTGCAGGTCTTCCGACGGAAGTTTCGGTTGCGCCCTGCGGCTGCGGATGGCGCGCCTGGACCTGTTGACACGGAACCAGCGCAGATAGTTATTGACCACGCCGGTCATGGTCATTTCGATACCGGCGGTGAAGTTGTGTTCTGCCATCTGGCGTTCCAGCATGGGCGATTCGAGAATGGCGAGGAGCTGACTGGCAAGGTCGTAGGGATCGCCGCGCTGGTAAAAACGAATTGCCATTTCCTCATCGGCGGCCATGCCGCGGAAATCGGGCAGGTCGGCGCTGACGATGGGAATGCCGAATTGGCACGCCTGGTGCGCAGGACCGCTCGATCCGGTTGCGGAATCGTAAGGCAGGACAAGCACCGAGGTGGTCTGGAACAACTCGGGAATGTCGTCCTCGGGAACGTAACCGCGAAACTCGATGGGAAGGTTCTTCGGCTGCGCGTCGCGGATGGACTCCCAGTAACCGGCCTTGGTGTGATGGTTGGCGCCGGCGATGACGAGACGCGCATTGGGAACTTTGCTGAGCACCAGCGGGAACGCGTCCATAAGGGTTTCCAGCCGCTTGTAGGTTCCCCAATGGCCGATGGCGAGGATGCGCCGATCGGGATTGCCGCGCTTGGAGAAGTCTGGATGAGTGGGCGCCGCGGCGAAGGTGCCGTGAGTGCCCAGCAGGACATTGCGAGCGCGGTACTTGGAGAGCAGCGTGTTGTGGTAGCCCGGCAGCAGGACGCTGACAGAATTGGCGCAGAGCAAGGCGCGCGTGGCCAGCTCGGTTCCAATGCGGAGAAGCCTGCTGTGACGCAATCCGGCAGCAGCAAAATCCACGTGCTCCAGGATGTGATGAAGGGTGATGTGGGTGTAATAGCCGGCGGCGCGGACAAGAGCCGGCGTGGCCAGCCCCGCGAATGCGGCGACGGGCATGTCTGGCGTGGCAAAGGTGGAAAAAACAAGATTGAACCAGACCACGTCCGGATTGAGACGGCGAATGGCGCGCAGCAGATGGAGGGGATTGGCCAGGCTCCCGAATTCCCAGCAGCGGATGACGTTGAACCCGGGCAGCTCCGACTGCTCTCCTATTTTCAAAGGCCGGCCATTTTCATCGGTGGCGAATTCGCAATCGGTCAACTGATCGGAGAGAATGGTCAACTCGATGTCGTCGTGACGCCTCAGTTCGCGGGCAATATGAAATGCGTATTCGTTCAACTGGCGCCCGCTGGGGGGAAAGGTACATATCAGGCAAATCCTCATCGTCTATCCGCCTCAGAATATTGTGATGCCGACATAGGGTCTAAGCTGCTGACTGCGCGGCCCGGGAAAATTGAAAAACGTTTCATCCTGCATGCCGGCTGCAAAGCGGATGGGATAGGCATAGGTGAGCGCACCGGTGTCGCTCGAGGAGATGCTGCGCCGGAACGGCATGGCATAAGAGAGGGAAAAACCGTTCTGGGTTGCATCGTAGATAGGAAAGCCGCGGGTGCTGGAATAGGCGCTGGAAACCTGCAAATCCCAGTTGTGCTTGAATGAGTAATCGAGCCAGCCCGCCGGACGAAGATCCTGCGCGATGCCGGATTTTACTCCCAGAACGCGCCACGAGCGCAGATCTTCGAGCATGGCGCGCACATCCAGGTGATCGCCGAAGCGGCGCTGCAGGCCAATGTAGGAAGAGGTGTAGTAATTCTGGTAGTTCACCGGCGTAAACGTCTGCTTGCTTTCGCCCCAGCCGGTGAGCAGAGCTGTGCGTCCCCACGGCGATCCCACGCGGAAATCCACGGCCGCCGTGAACGTCTTCGAAGCGAGGTTGCTCTCAGTAAACGGGCCGGTCTCGCGAATCACATAGCCGCTGGCGGAAACGGCGTCGAACAGCGAGCTCGTGGTCACGTAAGTGAACAGGCGGAAGAGGTTCTGGTTCATCTCTAAGGGCGATAGAGAGTCGCGGCGGATGGTTTCCTGGACGCCGCTGTCAAATGTGATCACGCTGGTTCCCATGCGGATGGTTGGGTCGAGACCGATGTTAAAGACCGAGTCGGTGGTGCTGCGATTGACGATCGAGTTGGTCGCGGGAACGTCAATCTGGCCGCGCGCGTTGCGCAACTGGAAAAAACCGGTGGCGGTGGGGACGTGCGCCATGTGCAGGTGGAACGCCTCTGTCGACTGGACCTGCAGGGTAGACCGCGGCGGCGGAAGCAGGCTGGGCGTGCTGGGCGAAACCGGGAATGTGGCGTCCAGCTTGGAATCGAGAACGTAGACGGTGGTGTCTTCGTAAATCGGATCGACCGAAGTATCGGAAAGCAGGCTCAGCGTGGGGTTGATGTTCCAGCCTTCTGCGCCGCCAGCCTCGAGCAGCCCCATCTCCGCGGTCTGATCCTCGCCCTCGGCATCTGTGGCCTGCGCGAAGGAGGTCATCGCCTCCGCGCCCTGATGCTCCTGCCGGAACACATTTGCCTGCGCCAGCAGGAACTGGTAGCTGGGGGCATCGCCGGATGTGGTGTTCACCGCGGCCAATTCGGCCTTGGCGCGCGTGGCATCGCCCACCGCCAGGTAATTGTTGGCCATGCCCACCCGCACTTCGGAATCCGGCGCGCCGGCGTTCTTTGCGCGCTCGAGGTAATCCTGCGAGAGCTGGTAATCGTGCATGCCGCGGAATACGTCTGCGGCCGCCACAAATTGTCCGCCGGAAGGCGGCGCGCTGTCGCCGGCCGCGGCCTCCATCAGGCCCAGCGCCACTTGCCGCTCGGCTTCATCGGTGTGGCCCTGCTGGGACATCACCTGCGCAATGGCCAATCGCACTTCTACACGATTGGAATGCGGCACCTCCAGCGCCAGCCGGAAGCGCCCCATCGCCTGCTTTTGGTCGCCCAACTCGCTCAGGGCTTCGCCCGTGGAGACGTACACGCTGCTCAGCAGCGGCTCGTCGAAGGGGTTGTAGGCTGGCGGCGCGGCCTTCGCAATCTGCTCCGCGCGCTGCACGTTCTGGTACGCCGGCTCCCGCTCATCCAGACTGGCGTAGGAGCGCGCCAGCAGCGCATAGATGTTGGCGTCGTTAGGGCTGAGCTTCGCCGCAACCTGCAGCTCGTCGATGGCCGCGTGATAGTGACGCATGGAAAACAAGGCGTTGCCCACGCCCATGTGCAGGCTGCCATCGTCCGGCGTAAAGCGGAGCGCGGCACGATACTCGGCGACGGCCTTGCCCAGCATATCCTCGCGGCCATAGGCCGTTGCCCGGATGACGTGCACGTCGCGCATATCGCCCATGGCCTGTTCCGCCAGGTCAGCCTGTTTGAGCGCCGCGCGCGCCCGGTGCAGATCCAGGTCGGCGTAGGCCAGGCCCAGGTGCGCTTCGCCGTCGCGCGGCTCCCGCTTGAGCGCCGCTTCGAAATCCTGGGCGGCAGCCGCGGGGTCATGCAGATCGTTCAGCACGTATCCGCGGTTCACATATGCGGTTTCCGCTTCGGGATCGCGCTGCAATGCCTCGGTGAAGTCCTGGCGGGCCTGTTCATATTGGCCGTTGTGCTTGTGCTCATATCCGGCCAGCAACGGAATGTCCGGCTCCTTGGGCAGCACGTCGTTATACTGCTGCGTCAACGCCAGCAGATCCTCGTATCGGTCCAGGTGCAGGAGATCGTAACCGAGATAGACCACGACGTCGCGATCCCTGGGCAGGAGCTTGATGGCTTTCTCGCCCACCGCGGCGGATTGCGCGTAGTCCCCCTTGAAGCTCAGGTAGCGCTCTTCCTCGCGCAGCACGTGCGGCTCGTTCGCCATAGCGTCGGTCACGCGGTGCATCCACTCTGACGCCCACCCCATGTTGTGCGCCTCCACTCCCGCGTTGATGCCTCCGGCCACGATCATCGCGTGCCCGGGCGAAAGCGCATACGCCTTGGCGTAAGCAACCTGGGCGGGTTCGAAGTGGCGCTCCGACGTGTAGAGGTCGCCCAAAGCAAGGTACGGCACATACGAATGCGGATCCACCTCCGCCAGCCGCTTGAAGTATTCTTCGGCATCCTGGTTGCGGCCCAGCGCGCGCGAGGCATAGCCGAGAGAAGTCAGCGCAAAACGGTCGTTCGCGTCAATGGCAAGCACACGCTTGTAGGTCGCGATCGCATCTTGCGGCCGGCCCATCTTCATCAGGATGTCGCCATCGAGCTGGAGGTCGTCGCGGTTGCTCGCATTCAGCGACAATGCTTCATGCACGTCGGCGAGCGCGCCGTCCAGGTTCCCTCCGGCCAGCTTGATCACGGCGCGCAGACGCAAAAACGATCCGCGATCGGCGCCCTCTTCATTCAGCGCTCCAATCTGCTGCTCGGCGGTCGCCAGTTCGCGATGCGCGGCGATATCGTCTCCCAACCCCTGTTCGATCTGCATCAGGTCCACGTGGAGCTGAATGCCGTAGAGCGGCCCTTCGACCGGCTCGGCAGGCAGATGGGCGATGGCCTCGCTGTACTCGCTGGCCGCCGCATCGTCGCGGTCGTCCATGCGGTCGATCTCGCCGCGAATAGCGTGCAGACGGTAATTCTCCGCATCCAGTCCCGCCGCGCGGGCCAGAAACTGATCGGCGCGATCCACTGCGCCCGCGGCCACCTCCGCCTGCGCCGCCGATAACTGGAATTCGAGATCCTTCGGCGCCGCGTCCGCTGCGCGCGCATATTCCCGCGCCGACTCTTCCATCTTGCCGTCAAGCTGGTAGGTGTAGCCGAGCTCGGCAATAACGTCAGGCTGCGGATTGCGAATTGCCTTCAGCGCCAAAATGGCATCGCCGTACTTGCCCACCGTCCGGTAATAATTGGCCAGCGATCGCTCCACATCGGGATTGTTCGGATCGCGATGCCTGGCCAGTTGCAGAAAATGATCGGCCATCTCCATCTGGTGCATTTGCTGATAGCTGATGGCCAGAAGCACCTCGGACCGCGCGTCTGGCTTGAGACTCTCCGCCCGGTGAAGGAAATCCACCGCGCCCTGGTAATCCTTGTCGCGCATGTGCAGTTCGCCCATCAACTGGAGGTCGCCTCGACGGGCTGGATCCGCGGCGATCACCTTGGCCAGCAGGTGTTCGGCCTCAAGATTGCGGCCGACCTGGCTGTAGTCCTGTGCCAGGCCGGAGGTTCCATCCAGCGACCCGGGGCTGAGCGAGAGGCCGTGCTGATACGCCGCTTCCGATTCCTTGAATTGATTGTTGAGCCGCGCAGCATAACCCAGCAGGAACCAGAGCTGCGGATCGTTGGGGGCCGATTTCACGGCTTTCCGCGCATAGTCGAGCGCCTGGGCGCGTTCGCCGTGTTGCAGAGCCAATGCGCAGCGCGCGCGATGCGGGCGTTCTGGATGTTCGATCCCCACCCCAGTTGCTGGTCTTGCGACTCCTGCTTCGGTGCCTGCCGTTTCGCAGACGGTCTGGAAGCAGACGGGTTGGACCCGCCGATCTGGTACGTTTGCGCGCTCAGAGCGCAAGCGGCGCCAGCCAGTGCCCATGGAAAGGCCATTCTCAGCAATCGAAATCGTACATTCATTTGTTGTGTGCGGAAACTCCGGGATGTGCGGATTCACCTTCAGCAGTTGGATTCCAATTCCCGCCTCGCTGTTGGCTTCGGCTGCGAAATCCCGAACCGTCGCCCAATTTCCGCCTCTCGCGATCCTGGCCGTAAAGCAACCGAACCGCACACTCGCTGAATCGAAGAACATGCGCGTCCGTCTCCTATCTCCCCACATGTTCTCGGCTTGAACACCTCGGGCGATGGGCTGCTATGCCGCGCAATCACAGGATGAGCGTGCATCGGGCTTGTTGCGATGGCATGCTCTGGCGAGGCTATGGTGAAGAACTCTCAGTTTGTTACGCCGTCCCGGCAGCCGATCCCAATGAGCCTCATCCTCCTGGCGGTGCTGGCCATACACCTGCCGCTTCTGCTCATGAAGTTGCCGCTCAAGTCCTACGACACCAATTTCCACATCTTCTTCGCGTCCCACTACCTGCACCATTGGTTCGATCCGTGGAACACAAAATGGTACGCCGGGTTCTCGCAGACCACGTATCCGCCATTGCCGCAGCAGTGGGTGGCTGTTCTTTCCCACGTATTCGGCCTCAAATCAAATCAGTTTTTTTTTTTTTTGCTTCGTTCAGTTAGGTCCTTTGCTATCCCAAGACGATCAAGAGCATAACCGGCAATGTCGCCGGCCTCTCCAGCAACCTCAATCACTTCTCGCAGACGGGGCTGCGTCAGTACGAACAGCTCGCCATAGACGCGCGCAAGGCCGTCGACACGCTCGACCGCGCCGTGCACAATTTCGAACGCGATCCCTCGCAGGTCATTTTTGGCCCGAGCCAGACTGTCCCGGAGGTCAAGGGCCAGTGAGCGCGGTTACGCCGGCTTAAAGCATCGCATGTTAGGCCCGTGACCCAACGAGGCCTAACCCAGCGGAGCTTTGATGCCGCGACGCATGCAATCGCCGACTGTTGTTATCCTGGTCGATCACGGCTTTGTCAGCGGCGGCCAATCGAAGGTCGCCATCGAAAGCACGCTCGGTCTCGCGGCGGCCGGCGCGCGGCCGATATTCCTTTGCGCTTGCGGGCCCGTTGATCCGCGCTTGGCGCGAGCCGGCGTCGAGACGATCTGCCTCGATCAACACGACATTCTCGACAATCCCTCGCGCGCCGCCGCTGCGGTTAGGGAACGTGGAAC
>CAWBIG010000053.1:0-19243 GCA_963788435.1 uncultured Acidobacteriota bacterium
AGGTTTCAATAGGTTGTTGTCCATCTGGTCGAGAACTGGGAAGCTGAGTTTGTCAAAGACTTAACTTTCTCAGGAGACCAGATGGACATTCATAAGAATGCCCGATTGACGGTGAAGATGCGAGAGCAGCTGGCAAAAAGAGTCTTGGAGCAGGGGCTGACGTTGAAGCAGGCCGCGGCCTGCTTCAACGTCAGCGCGAGGACGGCCGGCAAGTGGGCGGCCCGCTACCGGGCCGATGGCCGCGCCGGACTCCCGGATCGCAGCTCCCGGCCGCGCCGGTTGCGCAAGCCCACCCCGGCGGAGCTGGTGGAGCGGGTGCAGCGGCTGCGCAAGGAGCGCTGGACCGGCCTGCGCATCGCCCAGCACACCGGCCTGAGCCAGGCCACGGTGAGCCGCATCCTGCGCCGGCTCAAGCTCAGCCGCATGCGCGATCTAGAACCTCGTGTTGCGGTCCAGCGCTACGAGCATGCCGCCCCCGGCGATCTGCTCCACCTCGACATCAAGAAGCTGGGCCGCTTCAGCGCCGAAGGCATGCGCATCCACGGCGACCCCAGCCGACGCACCCGCGGCCTGGGATGGGAGTACGTGCATGTGGCCATCGACGACCACTCCCGCATCGCCTTCTCCGACATCTTCGCCAACGAGCAGGCCGATTCCGCGGTCCAGTTCCTCTACCGCGCCCTGGCCTACTACGACCGGCTCGGCATCCGTTTCAAAGCCGTCCTGACTGACAACGGCCCTGCCTACGCCTCCCGCCGATTCGCCCTGGCCTGCCAACAGCTCGGCCTCAAGCATCGCCGAACACGGCCCTACACTCCCCGCACCAATGGCAAAGCCGAACGCTTCATCCAGACCGCTCTGCGCGAATGGGCCTACGCCCGCTCCTATCCCAGCTCCAAACAGCGCGCTGAACAACTGCCCAGGTGGATCCATCAGTACAACTGGCACAGACCCCACGGCAGCCTCGACGCATCTCCACCCATCAGCCGAGCAGGCTTCGATCGGAACAACCTATTGACAATGCACAAATAGGGAGTAGGGAATTGGGACTTTGGACTGGGCGCGTCTGCTTATGGGCGAATCCAGGTATTCGGTTTCCCAGGTTTCCCGACTGCGGGAAACCTGGGAAACTGCGTCATCCTAGTTGAATCACGGCGAACTTTAGAGACTCCCGACTTCATTGGACCGTTAGCGAGAAGGTCGACTTCTGGGTGAGCGCTCCAGATGTTGCAGTCACCTGGACCGAGTAGCTCCCTGCGGGGGTTTTGGGGCCGCCGCCGCCGCAGGCTGTTAAACCGCCGAATGCAACGATGGCCAGCAGGGCTAAAGCAATCATCGACTGCAGGAGCCGGCGGAGCTTTCGACGCCGCGATCCGAGCAGAGGAACGAGGAAGAGGGCGCCGAGAATGTTGGCCATGACGATGCCCGATGCAAGGCTCCTTGAAGGCGACGCCGGCCCGTTCTGCAACCGATCGAGTGCCGCAGAGGTGGAAGAAGTATCGGTTTTGATGGTCAGGCTTGACGTGGCCTTTCCTGACACGGCAGGGGTAACGGAGGTTGGAGAGAAATCGCAGACGGAGTTGGTGGGCAGGCCGCTGCAACTGAGGCTGGTGGCGCTGGCAAAGCCGTTCGCCGAGGCGACGGTTATGGTGGTGGCCGCGGACGCACCGGCGGCGATGGAGCCACTGGACGGGGAGAGCGTAACCGAGAAACCGGCGGGCCCGGGCCAGACGGTAACGGCAACGGCAGAGGAAGCGGAAGCCGCATTGTCGGCATCGCCTGGATAACTTGCGGTGACGCTGTAGGAACCCGTGGCCAGCGCTGAGGCGGTGTAGGTGGCCGTTCCGGAGCCGCTCAGCTTGCCGGTGCCCAGGGTGGTGGCGCCGTTCATGAAGGTCACGGTCCCGGTTGGCGCCGGAACACCGGAGACTCCGGTTACTGTGGCCGTGAAGGTGATGCCGGCGCCAACCGCAACCGAGGTTGCCGAAGCGGTGAGCGCGGTGGTGGTTTTGCCGGTGGTAACCGCCACGTTGATCGCCGAGGAGGTGGACCCTAGATTCCTGGAGTCGCCTCCGTAGATCGCCGTGATGCTATGCGATGTCTTTGCGAGCGACGAAGTGGAATAGGCAGCAACACCCGATCCGTTCACAGTCCCGACGCCGAGCTTGTTTGCTCCATCGTAGAAAGTGACGGTTCCGGTTGGAGTGGGAGTGCCCTTTGCCGCGGTGACGGTTGCGGTAAAGGTGACGCTGGTATCCACCGCAATCGATGTGGAGGAAGCGGAGAGCGCGGTTGTGGTCGCGGTGGGGACGGGAGCCACGCCGGTGCCCGTCAGATTCACCGTCTGAGGACTGCCCGAGGCATTATCCGCGAAGGCTAAAGTGGCCGACTCGCCGCTGGTGGTGCTGGGCGCGAATTCGACGCTTATGGTGCAAGTTTTCCCGGCCGAGACGGTCGCATTGGAGCAGTTATCCGATCCGATGATAAAGTCCGCCATGTCGGTACCGCCCGGTGTGACGGTAGTGATGGTCAGGTTGGAAGTGCCGGTGTTTGTAACGGTCAGGGTCTTGGCGCCGCTGGTTGTCCCCTTGGTCTGGTTTCCAAAGGCAAGTGGGCTGGGCGAGGGAGAGAGCGCGGGACCGGTGGCTTTGCCGCTGATCACGTAGACGTCGCTGGAGCCTGCGATGTAGGCGGTGTTGGTGGTTGTATTCAACGCGCCCAGTTGAACCGAGATCCCTGAGGTTCCGGTTACGGTTGTAATGGCATTTGTGGCACCATCGACGATGACAACGGGCGACGCTGCCTCCCAGATCTTGTTGGTCACCGAGTCGACCAGCAACGGACCGACGCCTGTAATGGCACTGGTCGTGGTCGTGGTTTTGGAGGACGCATCGACGACTTCTACGCAAAGAGCGCTGTTTAAGTAGGCGAGGAGATAAATCTTGTTGGTTACAGTGTTGATCGCTGCGAAGCCGGGCTCGAGGGTGCCCTCGAGGGAAATGTCCGAGGTCGCGTCCGTTGCCGGGTCGACAACGATGACCTGGCTGCCATGCGCGTCGGGCACGTAGATGGTACCGGTGGCCTGGTTATAGATAAACGAGTTGTCGTTGTAGCCCACCGGGATGGTGGTCTTGATGCTCTTGGCGGCCAAATCAACTACCGTTATTACGCCATTGCCGGAATAGTTGCCACCGATTCCGAAAGCCAGATTTTTGGTGGTGTCCACGGTGAATGAACCCATTCCGTTCGTTCCCAGGGAAATGGTGTCGCTGATGGTGTTGGTGGATGTGTCAATAATGGCAATGCTGAACTGCTCGCCATTGCCGGCCCCGGTATTCAGGAGAACGTAGGCCAGATTCGCAACCGGATTGAGCACAATGCCGCCAGCGTACAAAGGAAGCGCGATGGTTGTCTTGACAGTATTGGTGGCGCCATCGATGACGGCGACGCTGCCCGGGACCACGGTGTCGCCCGAAAGCTCGTTTATCAGGGTTCCCCCGTTGACCGCGTAAATGGTGTTGGTGGTGGAGTTGACGGCCAGGGAGTTGAGACTGGGACCGCCGGGCTGGATTGTCTTCACAACAGTATTGGTGGCACCGTCGATCACCGTCAGCGTGTTGTATCCGTTGGCGGTACTTGGCGAATCCAGGGCCGACACATAGATCATGTTTGTAGTCTGGTTGACAGCCACAGCGGATGGGGAGCTTAAAGGCAGAGTGGCAACCAGGCTCTGTGCCGGGGCAGAGAGGCACGCGAAACACGCAAGCGCGACGCCGAAGAAGGCACCCCCGATCCCTACTCGCGCACGGTGCAGGAGACGATCGCTCGCACTGCTGGTTCTCTTTTCCGCAATGAGGTTTGTGGAAATTGGTATAGAGCCAGGCTTGCTCAGATCTGTACTCAAGTCGAATACGGTGCAGGTCAAGGTAGTCATCGAGAACGCCTCCTGGAATTTACGAGCGTGAACGGCTCCGGGCTCCAAGGTGCGGGAGCCTGGGAAACAGGGCGCAAGACAGGGGATTGACACGTCGACAAGTCTCCGCGCCAAGCGACAATCTGCCTGAGGAATTGCACCCTGATACGTTCTTACCCTTCTCATTTGTTTGGTTTGGGAGGCAAGAGCCGGGATGGGCCAATAGGTGCCATTTCAGGCCCACCGGGGTTAGAAAGCGTTCTGGACAGGGCAGGACTGGCCGGGGTACCATCGGCCTACACTCCTGGATTTCAGGCCCTTATCGAATGTTGCCATGTCTTCCCATCAGCCAGAACCTCAGAAGACGCTTGTCTCGTGGAAGGAGATAGCGTCGTATCTCGGGCGCGCGGAACGCACCGTGAAGCGGTGGGAACGCGAGCGCGGACTCCCCGTGCATCGGGTGCCCGGCGGCGAGCGTGGAGGGGTTTACGCCTACGCAACCGAATTGGAAGGCTGGCTTAATTCGGCGAGGGAACCGGGAACAACCGGACTGAATGGCGATGTGGAGGAGGAGATAGCCGTCAGCACCGAGAGTGCCGGCGGGAGCCACTCCGAAGCTGACCCGCTTCCGGTTGAGACTGAGGGGCGAAACGGCGGGCGGGTAAATGGGCTGAGGGCAAGGCTGGCTCTAATGGGCATGTCCGCTGCGCTTGCCGGAGTTGGAATAGTGGCTATTCTTGCTCATCCTATTGGCAATTGGATCCGGCACCGAGGGTCTGCTATTGCCGGAAATGAACGGGCGAGCGCAATTCCGCAAAATGGAGCCGAGGTTTCAGACGCGGAGAAGAGCGCGGCTCACGACCTCTGCCTCAAGGGCCGATTCGAATGGAACCAGCGAGACCCCGATAGCCTGAATCGCGCGCTGGATGACTTTACGCAGGCAATCGTTCACAATCCGTACGACGCCCATGCCTATGTGGGACTGGCTGACAGTTACGAGATGCTCTTTATCTACGGGAGCCGGGGGGACGACGACGCCCGCGACCGAGCCATGGCAGCGGCCAGAAAGGCGGTAGAACTAGACGGATCGTTGTCAGAAGCGCATCGCGCGATGGGATACGCGATGTGGAGAGCCCACGAATTCGACGAGGCTGAAAAGGAACTCAAATTGGCCATCCGCCTCGATCCCAAGGATCCCCTGGCGCACTTGTGGCTCTCTCACACTCTTGCGGGCCAGGGGAAGGATGACGAGTGTCTTGCGGAGATTGACAAGGCTCAGGAGCTGGATCCTGGTTCCGCTACGATACTTGCCATGAAGGGCGAACGACTCTTTTTGTTGGGAAAGAAGGAGGAGGGAATCGCGCTGTTGAGCGCGGCGGCTCGCGCCGAACCGAAATTGAGCTTAGCGCACTTGTACCTGGCGGATGTTGAGTACAGCGAGAGAAATTATCCTGCCTATCTAAAGGAATCGCAGGCGGTGGCAGACAGTCGAGGGGATGGATGGCTGAAGCAAGTCACGGCGAAGCTATCTTCCGCATATGCACGCGATGGGGAACGCGGTCTTTTGAATGCGGAGTTTGCAGTACAGGAAAGTTGCACCCCGCCGCTATATTTGTGGCAGGCGCCTACCCGAATGGAAAGGGCCATTTATTGTTTGAAGCGGGACAGGAAGCCAGAGGCGCTGCAGCTTCTTGAAGAAGCCGGCGCGAACGGGGAGAAGGATTTTGAGGACTTCAGGGCGGAGTACGCTTCCGGCCCTGGCCGAGACGGGAAAGGCGATTTCTCAAAACTGGCCGATGACCCGCGGTTTCAGGCACTGATGAAGCAGAAGACCGATGTTCAAAAGACAGCGAAACTCGGGGCTTCTTCAGCTTCAGGAAATCTTTGAGCCCACTTGGCGCAGGCCGGGCCTGAACGCTGCGATTGCAATCGTCCTTTAGATCTTGCTCGACGCACAGCTAGCGGGTTTCGAGGGTGACGGCCATGGCGTCGAGGGACAGGGAGCGGAGGAGATTGCGGCGCATGCCGGATTCGACCTGGACGAGGGCGCGGGCTGCGCCGTCAATCCACTCGACGGTGAGGCCGGAGGCGAGGCGATCGAGTTCCGCGGCCAGATCGATGTTGCGGATGAGGGACGGCGTGCCGGCGACGCAGAGCAGCAAGTCCTCAACCAGGCTGCCGAGGGCGCGCAATAGAGCGACGGTCTTTTGCTGTCCGTCGGCGCCGGAGCGGTAGGTTTCAGTGGCGCGAAAGAGGGTGGAGTAATCGGGCTCGCGCAAGGCAGTGTGCAGGATGATGAGCGCATCCTTGCGGCTGGCGAGGTAGGCGTCGAGGTCGAAGTTGAGGGCGCGGCCGACGGCGCCCTCGGCCAGGCGGGCTACCAGGTTTCGGTCCTGCGGCTTGAGCTGGGGGCGGCGCTGGGCCAGAAGGGCCTCAATCTCTGCTGCCGGAAGCGCGCCAAGACGATGCACAATGGCGCGGGAACGGATGGTGGGCAGCAGTTCCTGGGGATTCTCGGCGAGCAGGATTAGCGACGTGTGCTCCGGCGGCTCTTCGAGAACCTTGAGGAGGCTGTTGGCCGCCTCCTTCATGAAGGCGGAGCTGGTGAAGATGGTGAAGGCGCGGCGGGCTTCGACGGGCGGGCGGAAGTTGGCGTTGTGGATGACCTGGCGGACCTGGCCGAGCTTGATGAGGAGCTGGGGCGGATCGGGGGGGACGACGAGCACGTCGGGATGGGTCTGGATGAGGATGCGGGTGTCTTTTTTGTCGGTTTCGCGCAGGTCGTCGCGGGCGGCAATGGCTTCGGCCACGCGGTCATCGAGGTTGGCCGCTTCGCCGATGCGGACGCAGTTGGCGCATTGGCCGCAGTAGTCGGGCAGGCCGTCCGATTCGGTGGGATGAAGACAGTTGACGGCCTGGGCCAGCATCAGGGCCAGGGTGTATTTGCCTGCGCCGCGCGGCCCGGCAAGGATCATGGCCTGGGGAACGTGGCCGGAGCGGACCGACTCCCGCAGGCGGGTGACGGTGGCGGTGTTGCCCAGGAATTCGCGGAAGCTCACGGATTGAGTTTAGCGGAGGCTGGCGGAGTCAGCGGGGCTGGTCTAGCGGAGATGAATGGAGATCCCGCGGTCAGTCTGCGGAATCGGCTGGGCTGGGGTGGATCGGCGAAAGGCTAGAGCAAAAGCAACAGCAACTACAAGTCCTTCGACTGCGTTTGGCGCAAAGAGCGCGCCAAACTCCGCTCAGGATGACGGCGGCGTTCTTGTCGTGGACTTCGGAGACGAGGTGCGGCGATGGTATGTAAATAAAACTTGACATGGCTCCCTGAAATATGTAAAGTGTTCTTGTCAACATGTAAAGGAAACCAATCATGATCGAATGCTTGTGGCCTTCCAACAATCCTGCTCGACGCCATTTCATCGTGCGAATGTTGGTATAGGCGATTTTCAGCCTCGCGTTCTCGACCATTGCTTCGCTAACCCTGCGATTCGGCCATCCGCACGGGGTGGCAGTTTACTTTGTTGCCGTGCTGCCGGTGTTTCCCATTATTGGCGCGCTGGTGGTGACGGCCCTTTACCTCGGCGAGGAGAAGGACGAGTTCCAGCGCCAGGTGATGCTGGAGTCGTTGCTGGGCGGGATGGCGATGACGCTGGCAGGAACGACGGTGTGGGGCTACCTGGAAAGCCTTGCGAATGCGCCGCACCTGGACGCGATCTGGGTGTACCCGATTTTCTGGATTGCCACCGTGATCTCCTTCCCGCTGGTGTGGATGAGGTACCGATGAAAAACCGGCTGAGGGTTCTGCGCGCGGAGCGGGACTGGTCGCAGGCGGAGCTGGCCCAGCGGCTGGAGGTCTCGCGGCAGAGCGTGAACGCGATTGAGACGGGGAAGTTCGACCCCAGTTTGACGCTGGCGTTCAAGCTGTCGCGGCTGTTCGGGATGCCGATTGAGGAACTGTTTGAGGATGATGAGGAGCGGAGCTAGCGCGATTAGCGGAGGCGGCGATGCCTTCCGATTTAGCGAACGATGCGACCTGGCGACGCTGATCCACCCCATTCTCAGTTCGGTGGTACACTTGCTCGCAACTCAGCGAGCAAGTGAAATGACGACACGTATGCGGATGGGGCTATGCGCGGTGGCCGCCGTCGCCGCGTTGGGAACGGGACATTCGCAGTCGAGCGCGGCGACGCCTTCTGCGGGGCAGGTTTCGGCCTATCAGTGGCCAAAAGTCGTGTTGAACTTTCTGGTTGAACCCGAGAAGGTAAATGCTGTTCCCGTTTCTTTCTCAGATTTGAAACTGCTGGAAGACGGTTCGCCGCAGGCGATTCAGTCCGTCGCCGGACCCGGCTCGCCGGTCTCGCTCTGCATTCTTTGGGACATCTCGGCCAGCATGAGGACCAAGGCAACGTATGCTCACGACGCAGCTGTGGCGCTGGTGCAGCATTTGCCTCCAGGAAGCGAAGTCGCGGTCGTCACCTTCGCCGAGAAATCGTACCTTACTGTTCCTTTCACGGCGGCCGCTAGTTTTGACCTGCATGCTCTGGACCGCATAGAAATCGGCCATCGGACTGCGCTGCGCGACGCGCTCGTGACCTCTGAGGGATATTTCGCGCACTCCGCGCGTTATCTGCGGCGGGCAATGGTGATCATCAGTGATGGTGGCGACAACGTGTCCATGCGCGGAAACCATGACGTTGAGAGGTCCGCGCTCGTCCCTGGAGCGCCGCTTTTGTATTTATTGGGAATCTTCGCTCCTTATGCGCTTAGCCCCGTAGAGCGGCTGGCTCCGCTGGTCTTAATGCCCCTGCATGTTCACATGTCGCGAGACAGCGATCCAAGTGTCCTGCCCGCGCGAGCCGAGGAGTTTGCCCGATTCATCGACAGCCAATACGCATTCACGTACACCTCCAATTTGAGCACCGGAGGCAAACGTCTGCACAAGCTGGAGGTGAAGCTCAACGATCCGGCCGCCCAGATCAGAATTGAGGCCTTGCAGGGGTTTTACACTCCCCGACAATAAGACGTGACTCTCGGCGGCGCGCCAGCACCAGAGGTGTTGACCGCAGGCTTGTGGCCCAGTTACGCTGGCCATAAGCGCGCAGGGCGCATCCGGTCCGCGGAAAGGGCAGTGCCCACCTCTGGTAGTTGACATCTGAGCGAAACTTCTTTCCCGCCCGAACATGCGGACTTCAAGGGCGACACACGAAAGGAGCTTCGTATGCCTGAGAAGGAACTTCCCGCCTCTCCCGATCTGAACCAATACAAAAAACAAGCCAAGGAATTGGCGCGGGCTGTCCGTGCGGGCGAGCCTGAGGCTTTGGAGCGCGTGCGGAGGCATCATCCGCGAATTGGCGAGCAGGTCAGCGAACTCGATGGTGATCCCACCCATCCGCAGAAGACGCGGATGGATGGGGCACGGGGCGATGTGAAGCTGGCAGATGCGCAGCTGGTGCTGGCCCGGGAGCACGGATTGGCGAGCTGGGCGAAATTTGCCGCGGAGATTGAGCGGCGGTGGATTGCGCGGGCTGTGGACGAGGTGAGCGATCCGGTGGATGCGTTTCTGCGGGCGGCGCTGGTGCCGCGGGAGACGTGGCATGCGTCAGGAACGCTGGACGAGGCGGAGGCGATCCGGGCACGGCACCCACAGGTGGAACGGGCGAACATTTACACGGCGGCGGTGCTGGGCGATGACGCGGCGGTGCGGGCGGCGCTTGAGCAGGAGGCAGGTGCGGCGACGCGAAAAGTGGGCCCGTACGAGTGGGAGCCGCTGCTGTGCCTGTGCTTCTCGCGGTATTTGCGGCTGGACCGGGAGCGAGCTGAGGGGTTTGAGCGCGCGGCGCGGATGCTGCTGGAGGCGGGCGCGGATGCGAACGGGGGCTGGCATGAGGTTCCGGATCACGAGGGCGGAGCGCCGATTTGGGAGAGCGCGCTGTACGGCGCGGCGGGGCTGGCGCAGAGCGCAGGCGTGACGCGCCTGCTGCTGGAGCACGGGGCTGATCCGAACGATGGGGAGACGCCGTATCACGCGCCGGAAGGGTACGATAACACGGTTGTGGAGTTGCTGCTGAAAAGCGGCAGGCTGGACGAGCGCAGCAAGGCGTGGATGCTGGCGCGAAAGGCCGACTGGCACGATGACGAGGGGATGAAGCTGGTGCTGGAGCACGGCGCCAATCCGAACTTTGTGCCGCATTGGGGCAACAGTGCTCTGCAACATGCGGTGATGCGCGACAACGGGACGGTTATGCTGCGCATGCTGCTGGAGCATGGCGCGGACCCGTTCCTGGAGAATTCGCGCGAAGGACGGAATGCGGTGCAGATGGCGGTGCGGCGCGGGCGCGGCGATCTCTTTGAGCTTCTGGACGAGCTGGGCGTGGACCCGAAGCTGACCGGCGTGGAGCGGCTGATGGAAGCGTGCGCGCGCGGGGATGGCGGGAAAGCACAGGCGCTGGTGCGGGAGGAGCCCGGGCTGCGCGAGGCGCTGCTTGCCGAGGGCGGGAATCTGCTGGGGGCGTTTGCGGGAGTGGGGAATACGGAGGGCGTGCGAAGCCTGCTGGACCTGGGCGTGCCGGTGGAGGCGCTGTACGATGGCGACCGCTACTTTGACACAGCGCCGGGTTCGACGGCGCTGCACGTTTCCGCCTGGCGGGGGTGGCTGGAGACGACGCGGCTGCTGCTTGCGCGGGGCGCGCCGGTGAATGCCCGGGACGGAAAGGGACGGACGGCGCTGCAATTGGCGGCGAAGGCTTGCACGAATTCGTATTGGAAGCAGCGGCGGACGCCGGAGTGGATTGCGGTGCTGGTGGAAGCGGGCGCGTCGGTGGAGGGGATTGAGATGCCGACTGGGTATGCGGAGGGGGATCTGGTGCTGAAGGCAGGAAACAGGGACCAGGGACCAGGGAACAGGGAACAGGGAACAGGGAACAGGGAATAGGGAACAGGGAACAGGGAACAGGGAACAGATTAACGCATTTGACTGTGTTGCTTCCCACCCATTCGCGCGATGAAACCGCGCGGATGGATGGGGCACACGATGTTGAGGCTCTCTACTGGCTAGGGCACGAAGACTTTGAGACGGACTTTCCAGGTAGTGGACTGGCCGGGCTTCAGCGTGACCATGCCGGTATCCATGTTGCCCCAGATTTTTTTGTCGAACGGATCGGCGAAGTTGTACTGGTGCTCGATGGCCACGAACTGCATGGGCGGCGGGGCGTACATCTGGATGGTCTTGATTTCGGGCGAAAGGCCTTCAATGGCGACGCCGTAATGGGCCTTGGGATCGATAACCTTGACGTCGGCGGCGCCGCTGGTCCAGTCGATGGTGCTCCAGTTGTCGTCGTAGAATTTCTTGTCGAGCGGGACGCCATCGGGAGCGCGGAGATCGTACTGGGTGCCGGCCACCGGCTTCAGCTCTCCGGTGGGGAAGACGTTGTCGTAGTTGTCGACGACGGCGTACTTCTCGCCGGGGATGTGGACGCGAACCTGGGTGCGGTCGCCGGAGGGCAGGTTGAAATAAGGATGCCAGCCGAGGGCGATGGGCAGCGCTTGGTGGCCGACGTTGGTGGCCTTTACGGTGACATCGATCGCGTCTGCATGGAGCGCGATGGTGTAGTGGAGGTCGGTATCGCCGATCCAGTGGCCGCCAAAGTTGCCGGCGTGGACGATGCCGGTGACTTCCTGGCCGCCGGCGATGTCATGGACCTTTACGTCGTCGGTGTGGTCTTTCAGGATGAGGCCGTGCATGGCGTGGCGCTCGGCGGTGGGCAGGCGGCCCATGTTATTGGCGGGGAGGGTGAGAGTGTGGCCTTCCCACTCGGTGGTGAGGGTTTTGCCGTCGGGCGAGAGCTTGCCGCGGATGCGATTGGGGTAGGGAACGAGGAAGGCTGCGCCGAGGCGGTAGCCGAGATCGCCGTTGGCGTCGTCCTTGACGTCGAGCATCTCTTTTGCGGTGGATTCAGACGGAGAGGCGAGGACGTTTACTGCGCCTTTCCCGGGAAAGTTGGCGGTGATCTGGAGCAGCTCCATACCGCGGCCGGGCATGAGGGTGATGGAGGTGAATTCCGGTGTGGTGATGGAGACGGCTTTGCGAGAGAGCGTGACGAGCTGTTGACCGCCGATTTCCATGGTCGCCTGTCCTCTGGCCTGCGCAAAAAATGCCATAGACCTCCTTGATTAGCTTCGTTGCTTCGGCCACGGCAGCGTCGGCGGGAATGAGCCTCTTTTTGCTGGCATCCTGACCCGATGAAGAGGAAGCACCGGCCAATAACGTTGCCAGGATCGTAAAGCACCAACCTCTGGAAATGGTTAATGATTGAATTCTCCTTCGCCTAGGTGTAGCAAGAGCGGACGAAAGTGCCGCTCAGCCCCCATGAATATACACCCTTGGCCAAAAACAACGCAACTCGCCCGCGACAACGTGTTGCATTTGCTGAATTGCCCCACAAGGGCAAGGTCAAAAATTACGCTCTTTTACGTGACCGCGGATCGGCGAGCGGGCCTTCAGCATACATGCCGAAGGCGAGCGGACGTAGGTCTCGATACGGGATCAAGAGACTGCCAGATTCCAAGCAGTTTCATGGCAATTGGCGTTTATAGTACTCTCAAAGGCGTCGCACCGGCCCAAATTACTATCAATCGGCCCTGTGGGCCGGTCACTTCGTCATGAATCACGCAACAGCGGGCAAATTGCACTGGATCTACTTCATCGCGCCAGAGCGTCTCCCGCTGCGTCGAGTTCACACCCGACAACTTCAACGTCTATTCCATCAGTTGCCCATTTGCTCTTTACCGCACCACCTGAAGTGGATGTTGTCGTGAACATGTCTGCCAACACGTTTCCCCGAATGCGTGCGCGGCAAAATCGACAAGTACCGGCTCTTTTGGTAGCAGCGTTTCCAGATTTGCCAACTAGCAGGTTTTGTTCCCCGCTACGGCCTACGCTCACCCCATGGAGCAACTGGGCGGCGAATAGCCCGCTGTGGTGGCGAAGTTACAACAAGGTCAAGCACGAGAGGGACGCCCATTTCATGGAGGCGACATTAAGAACGCTTTCAACGCCCTCGGTGCGCGCTAGCTGTCACGTACCACTATTATAGTTTCGCTCTCGCCGCGCCAGGTGCAGGGCGGCTGGCCGCAAAAGGATTCTCGCGAGGCGCTTCAACCTGAGTCGATGCTCCTGCGACTGCCGGAGGACCACTACTACTCGAACCTCATCGTGTGAGTTCCCATTCGATTGCAACGGAGGTAGCTTGACCGACAACCTCAGCGGCGGTAGAATCGGCATTTCGCTGAGCAAGACGAGGAAAAAAGACTCGGAAACGTTTTAACCTGGGAAGATCGCGATGGCTGATTCTTCTGACCTGGAGGATGACGACTATTTGGAAGAGGAGGGAGACCTGGAAGCAGACAGCGACTCCCCTGCTTCCGCTTACCCTGTGGCGCGCGCATGTCCCGAGTGCGGCGGCAAGGGTCTTGTTCTCGGCGGCGGGCAGTGCCCGTCGTGCGGTGGATCAGGCTCGCGGAAGAATAACTTACGACTCAGTCAAACCGATCGGGCTTGCGGGCATTGTTTTAGGCCCTCACGTCGAGAGTTTATGCGCTGCCGACGTTCCTTTGCGGGGGCATTGCCAGCAATTGAGCAAGACCTGACGTGGCGGCGACTTGCCGAACAATGGCCGTATCCCTGGCGTTGCGCTGAGTGCGGCACTGACGACGTGGTCCGGCGGCAACCGACTGCACCGGGCAAGTGAATTACGAGGGACGACTGCAAACGGCGGATGTACCAGGCTTTGAGATCCCCGCGTGCCGCAAGTGCGGTGAGCGGGTCTTCACAAACCGGGTCGAGGAGCAGATCAACGCGGGCAAGTCGGGGTCACAGGCAGGCAAGTCGGGGTCAGGCAAGTCAATCGATACGCAGGTCGCGGCACGTCTGCTCGTAGCTGGCTTCGAGATCGAGCGTGATCGCCAAGTCCTCGGTCAACCACAGAGGCAGGCACGGCAACGGCAACCCCGGTTTCAGTTCACGGTTCCACGTCTCAAGCCAGCGGCTCGCGCCGCGCGGCCGCCAGCAACAGGCCACGGCATAGGTTGCGGGAGGCTGCGCCGAGCGACGGGTCCGACTGGCCGATCAAATCGAGCAGATCGGCGTACAGATTGAAGCAGTGCTCCGTAACCACGTCCACCAGCACCAGCGATACACCATTCCGCAACAGCGACGCGCACTTCGCGGTGAATTGGCTGCGTTGTTGCGGTCGATCCTTGTTGCCGGGGCTGATGAGTTCGACGGCGGCCACCAGCCGCTGCGTCGCGGCTCGTATCGTAGACGCAAACCTCAAACGCGTCGAAGTCGGCTAAATCGGTTTCCACGGCCAGCGTCGGTTCCGCGGGCCGCCACACGGCAGTCGCCGTGCCGCCGTTGCCCTGCCCGCGCATCGCTGGCCACGAAGACTGCGACTCAAACGTCCCAACGTCAACCTCCGCCTCTCTTCCTAGATGTACGGTTGGACCGGCCCTGTACTGAGGGGGAAGTGTTGAATTAAGCTGGCGAACGATGACCCCCGGCCATTGACCGTGAAACTGCCCCCACGAGAGGATTCTGCTGAACGGTGGATGGAAGTGATCGTGTAACGGCATGGAAGACCCCTTCTACGAATTCTACCAGTTCCCGAAGAAAAAGCGATAGGCGGCTTGCGAAAATACCCTCTCAGGGCATCTGCGGCGAGCCATTCATCGCAGCCGGCACCGTTTGGAGGCCATTGCTGATTCGGCCGGCATCGTGGTCGAAAACCTCAATTTGTTTCTGAGCGGGGAACACACGCTGCGACCCACGGCATGGCGGAGACGATGGTTGTACAGGTCGGCCTGAACCACAACCACGGGGCGTTTCTTTCCGCGTTCGCCAGAGGCGTGGGGGAATCGGGCCTTCAGCACGTCGCCACGCTGAACGTTCATCCTTCATCCAGTTCGTCAAGTCCGTCGCCGGACACCAATTCTAGGGCTTCGTCAGCGAGCGAGTCCATTTCCTTGGTGGTCCAAGGGCTGAAATCCAGCGAATCATCATAGATCCGCTGGCTGAGCAAGACGAAAGTCTTCCCGTCCGCTTCAATCCTCACCGCGTCGCCCTGCTCGGCGGCGTTCAGTTGTTCTATTGTCAGTTGCATGATTTGACTCGTCGTCGTACCATCCACTCGATCAAATGCCCGAAAGGTCCATAGACCCACTTTTTAATAATAAATGGTGCCCGTCGGCCCACAATACCACCCCTACGGCTACAATCATACCCCAATGCCGGGTTGGCCGGAACCAAATTGGCTCGCGCCAATTCCAGAAAGTCCGAGTTTTCTTAAATGGTTTGATACCACTCATTGGCACGGGAACTTATTGACATTATCCGCCGCCTGCCAACGCGCACAAAGCTGAAATGCAGCCCTCTTGACCCCTGGCCACGGAATTGTTATCGTTCCGCCCCTGATTGTCTTTTTTCAGGCGATCTGGAAGGTCTGTCGGGCAAGGATGCCGAATTGCCGCGAGACGATTTCCGGATAGCTTCCGTTCGCGACGGCTCAGTTTACGGTGCATGGACGCATGAAACGACGCCCCTTCCTCCTGCTGTGCGCTTCTTCGTTGCTGACTGGCTGCTCGACGTGGAGTCTCTTCTCCCCGAGCACGTCGAAAGTCCCCAGCGAGACTGCGGATGATCGGCCCCACACGGTCGGCGATCTGGCGGTTCCCTATGGCATGTTTCCGGTCAAGATCGAGGCCGTGGGCCTGGTCTCCGGACTCGCGGCACGGGCAGCGATCCCGAGCCCTCGCCGCAGAGGGCAATGCTCATCGATGAAATGAAGCGGCGGAAGGTTGAAGATCCGAATAACCTGCTGGCCACGCGCAATTTCTCGCTGGTGCTGGTCCGCGGCTTGCTGCAACCGGGCATTCAGAAGGGCGACCGTTTCGACGTGGAGTTGCAGGTCAAAGACCGGAGCGAGACGACGAGCCTCCGCGGCGGCTACCTGCTGGAGACCCGCTTGTCGGACGTGGCCGTGATCTACGGCAGGGTGCTGGACGGCAAGGTCCGCGGCATCGCCCAGGGGCCGGTGCTGGTCGATCCCTCGGCCACCGAGAAATTCAACAGCGTGGAGTTGGGACGCGGCGTCGTGCTGGGCGGAGGCGTTGCCCGCGAGTCGCGTTCGGTCGGCTTGTACCTCAGCGGCGCCGAAGCGACGAACATGACCCCGGAGCAGCTCCGCAATGCGGTCGTGAAAAGCGCCCAGGTGGCCAATGCCATCAATCGCCGCTTCAGCACGCACAAGCATGGAAACAAAGAGGGTGTCGCCAAGGCGATCCGCGGCAACTACGTCGACCTGGTCGTCGATCCCGCCTACAAGGACAACCTGGTGCGGTATTTCCAGGTCTTGAGGGCAATCGAGCTGAGTGAAACGGAGGCCGATCTGGCCCTGCGACTGACCAAGCTCAAGACGAAGCTCCTCAATCCCGTCACGGCGGCTGAAGCGGCGATCAAGCTGGAAGCGATCGGCAAGCCGGCGGCCGACGTGCTGGTCGCGGGCGCGACGTCGCCCGATCCGCAGGTGCAGTTTTACTCCGCTGAGGCGCTGGCCTATCTCGATCGCCGCGAGGCCGCCGAGCCGCTGGCCAAGGCGGCCCATATCCCGGCCTTCCGCAGTCAGGCCCTGACGGCCCTCAGCGTGATGCGCGATCCGGCCGCCTACGATCAACTCCGCGAGCTGCTGGCCGTGCCCAGCGCCGAGACCCGCTACGGCGCCTTCCGCGCCTTGACGATCTCGAGCCCGGACGACAGCCTGGTCAAGGGCGAGAACCTGGGCGAGCAGGGCGAACAGTTCAGCTATCACGTCTTGGACACCAAGGGCCCGCCCATGATCCACGTCACGCGGAACCGGCGTGCGGAGGTGGTGCTCTTCGGAATAAACCAACACTTCCTCACGCCGCTGATCCTCAATGCCGGCAACCAGATCATGGTCACCAATACGCCGGAAGGCGAGATTGCCGTCAGCAAGTTCGCGGCGCATGAAGCCGACCAGAAACGCATCGTCTCCAGCCGCGTCGACGACGTGATCCGCGCCATCGTGGAACTAGGCGGAACCTATCCCAACGTCGTCCAGGCCATTCAAGAAGCCAAGGCGGCGGGATGCCTGGAAGGACGCTTCGAAATCGACGCCCTGCCCGAATCGGGACGAAGCTACGAAGCGGGTGAGGAAGACGGGGTGAAGGAGGGCGAGACCAAGCCGGAATAAAGAAATCCGAAATCCGAATCTCGAAATCCGAAACAAATCCAAAATCCAAATACCAAAATCAGATACATCCGCCACCTTTCGTCGCCGACCGCGCAGCTTCAGCGGTCTGGGCACGAGTAGTTTTGAACATTTCTGCTTGATATTTTGAATTTGTTTCGGATTTCGAATTTCGGATTTCGGATTTTCCTTGAATCGGGTTTCGCCTCCTCCCGCCTTCGCTTGGTACAATAGAGTATTTGGTTTCCCTCCCGCACCCCTCTTTCAGTTATGCTCAAGGCGCTCGAACTCGCCGGCTTCAAGAGTTTCGCCGATAAGACGCGGTTCGAGTTCCCCCCCGGAATTACCGTAGTCGTAGGCCCCAATGGGTCGGGGAAGTCGAACGTCGTCGATGCCATCAAGTGGGTGCTGGGCGAGCAGAGCGTCAAGAGTCTCCGCGGCAAGGAAATGGCGAACGTCATTTTCAACGGCTCGCCCACCCGCCGGGGAATGAACGCCGCCGAGATCACGCTCACGCTTGACAACGCCAGTCGCCTCCTGCCGATCGATGCGCCGGAGGTCCACATTACGCGGCGCGTGTATCGCGGCGGCGAGGGCGAGTATCTGATCAATCGCAGTCCCAGCCGGCTCCGCAATATCCGCGATCTGCTGGCCGGCAGCGGCCTGGGCACGCAAGCCTATAGTGTGATCGAGCAAGGCAAGGTCAACGTCCTGTTGCAGTCCTCCGCCAAGGACCGCCGCATGATCTTCGAAGAGGCCGCCGGCATCAGCCGCTTCAAGCTCAAGAAGCTCGAGGCCCTGCGCCGACTGGAGCGGGTGGAACAGAACCTGCTGCGATTGTCGGACATTGTCGACGAAGTGGAAAGCCGCCTCCGCGGCGTGCGGGCCCAGGCCGGCAAGGCGCGGCGCTACAAGGAACACACCGATCGGCTGCAGGAACTCCGCACGCAAGTCGGCCTGGTCGACTGGCGGCGGTTGAGCCAGCGGCTGGCGGAGGTCGAGGGCGAGATCCATGCTTTGACATCCGAGCGCGACGCCGCCCTGGCTGCCGCCGAGGCCAGCGAAGCCCAGGTCCTGACGCTCGACCTGCGGGTCGCGGAAATCGACGAAGAGGTCCGTCGCGGCGAGGGCCAGATCTCTGCCAATCGCGAGCGGATCGCCGCCCAGGAATCGTCGATCGAACACGAGCGCGAGCGCGGCAAGGATCTGGACGAAGAGATCGAACGCCACCGCCGCCAGGTCGTGTCGCTCAGCGCACGGGCCGACGACTTGCAGCAGCAGTGGCGGGAAACCGCCGAAGCCGTGGAAACCGCCGAGGAACTCTATCGCAAGATCGCGCAGCGGTTGGTCGAGGGCGAGCGGGCCCTGACGGAGTTGATGTCGCGGCTGGACCAGGTCCGCGGCGAGCACGAGCAGCATCGGGCGGCGAACTCGAACAGATGCGTGCGATCGGCGTGCTGGGCAACGAGATCAGCGGGCTGGAGAACCAGGTCGCCAGCACCTTGGCCGCGCGATCGCAGCCGCAGCCGGATGGCCGATCTCGACCGGCAGATCGCCGCCGTGGGCGTGGAACTTGATGGTTTCCGCCGCCAGCGCGATGAACTGGCCCTGGATGTCCAGTCGCACGACGAACTTCGCCAGGCGGCGGAGCGGCAGCTTGCCCTGGAGCAGCGCGAGCCTGGCCGTCCGCAACGATGAACTGGCGGCCTTGCGGCAGCGGCGGAGCGGCGTGGCGGAGCGCGCGGCCGTACTGGAAGGGCTGCATCGCCGGCAGGAAGGCGTGACGGCGGGCGTGAAGGAAGTGCTGGCAAGGTCCGCAAATCCCGACGCGGGCCCGCTGAAGGGTGTGCATGGCCTGGTGGCCGATCTGCTGAGCGTGAGCGTGGAAATGGCCCCCCTGATTGAAGTCGCCCTGGGGACCGCAGACTCAGCACGTCGTCGCCCAACCCGGCGGCGAACTGTTGGAGTTTCTCGCGCAGAACGCCGCGAACTTTGCCGGCCGAGTGGGCTTCGTATGGCATGAGGCGGGGAGCCACCCAGAGGGTACCCGGCGGGGAGCAGGGAGCAGCGA
>CAWBIG010000054.1:0-3562 GCA_963788435.1 uncultured Acidobacteriota bacterium
AGCCCTTCTCCGCGCCCTGCCCCCAGATGCCGCCTGCGCCCACGGCAATCTTGGCCTGGAGGATCTGGTAGCCGGCGCCGCGGGGGTCGTTGGATGGATTGATGAAGCTGGTAAGACGCGCCTTTTGATACGGCTTGAGGAGCTTGCCGCTGGACCAGCCGCCCGCCACCAGAACCGCCCCGGCGGCAATAAGTATCAGAGACTGCTTCAAGTTGATTCCGCCCAGGAACAGCCCAATGACGAGTACGGGCAAATACATTAGGGAGGTGCCCATGTCCGGCTGCTTAAGGATCAACAACATGGGAAGGCCAACCATTGCAAACGCCTTAAAGATTTCCTTCCAGGTGAGGGAGCGGCCGCCGAGGTTGGCGAAGTAGCGGGCGACCGCCAGGATGATAACCAGCTTCATCCATTCCGAGGGCTGAAACTGCATCGGCCCCAGCTTGATCCAACGGCGAGCGCCGAGGGCCTTGTGGCCGATGCCGGGCACCAGCACGGCCATCAGCGTTAGCAGGAAGAATCCGTAAAGCCAGGGGGAAAGATCGATGAGCTTGTGGTAGTCGATTTTGGAGAACAGGAACATGGCCACCAGGCCGCCGCCGATGAAAAAGAGCTGCTTTTCCTGGAAGTGGCCGTCGGCGTACTTGGTGTGGAGGGTAGCGGAGTAAATCTCCATGACGGAGACGGTGCACAGCAGGAGCACCACCAGCAGGAGGCCCCAGTCGAAATCGCGAAAGCTCATGAAGCGCCGCATCAATGGGTATCCTTGCGCCAGCGGACGGGTACAGCGGAGAACAGGGAGGCGAAATCGGCGGATTGCATGGGGAGGGCGCTGGCTGGCTGGGCTGGTGTGACGAAGAAGTGCCCGGCGTGCAGCACGTCTGCCTGTTCAGCAGTCTTGCTGCGGGTGCCCGGCGCCGAGGTGGACCAGATGGCGCCCACTTCAACAGGCTTGTTGGGCTGGCTGGCCCGCTGGAGGTTGCGATCCTTTTGACGCATCTTGTTCACGTAGGTGATGACCAGAGCCTGAGCGATGTGGGCGGAATTCGAGCCCCAGTCGCCGTGTTCCTGGAGCACCACGACGGCAAACTCTGGATTGCGCCGGGGCACCATGCCCACGAACCAGGAGTTGGGAGTGCGCTCGCCGCCCTTCACATGGGTGTCGCCGCCGCCCACCACCTGGGCGGTGCCGGTTTTGCCGGCGAAGTCCACACCCTGTATGTGGGCGCCTTCCGCAGTGTGGTACAAGCCAGGCGACGTCGCCGCCGCCATGCCGTCGGTAATGGTGGTCCAGGTGTCGTCGGAGATGGGCACGTACTTGTCGCCGGAGCCGGGGAATGAATCCTTCAGCGCCTGGCGGAAATCGGCTGGGAGCTGACTGGGATCGACCGTGTGCGGGCGAACGAAGTGGCCATCGGAGGCGATGCCGGAAAGCGCGCGCAGAAGCTGGATGGGGGTCACCTGGGTTTCGCCCTGGCCGATGCCCACCGAGATGGTGTTGCCGGCGTAGTACTTCTGGTGGTAATTCTTCCATTCCCATTGCGTGGAGGGCATCAGGCCGGTCATCTCGTTGGGCAGGTCGATACCCGTTTTCTGGCCGATGCCGTACGAAGTGGCGTACCTGGCAATGGTGTCGATCCCGAGCCGCTGAGCCAGGGTGTAGAAGTAGGTATCGCAGGACTCCGGAATGGCTTCGTGAATGCTGAGGAGGCCGTGGTGGTGGTCGCATTTGAAGAAGCGGCCGTAGAAGTCCGCGCCGCCGGCGCAGTTTACCTTCATGGTCTCCGCCACTCCCTCCTGTAGCCCTGCCGCGGACATGATGATCTTGAAGGTCGACCCGGGCGCAAGCTGGTCCTGGATGGCCTTGTTCATCAGGGGGTGGCGCGGATCGGTGATGAGCTTGTTCCACTCGTCGCGGTGAATGCGGACGGCGAATTGGTTGGGGTCGAAATTGGGATGGGAGACCAGCGCCAGGATTTCGCCGGTTCGGGGATCCATGGCGATGACGGCGCCGTTGCTGTCGCCCAGCAACTGCTCGGCTTCGCGCTGCAGGTCGAGATCGATGGTGAGCTTCAGGTCCTGCCCCGGAGTGGCGTGTTGCGTGCCCAGGATGCCCACCTCGCGGCCGTGGCTGTCCACGATCACGTCGCGCGAGCCGTTGACTCCGCGCAGGAGCTCATCGTAAGTCTCCTCCACACCTTCCTTGCCCACTACGTCGCCGGGCTCATAGGCGGCGTAGCGCGGCTGGTTCAGGTCATCCTCGCTTACCTCGCCCACGTAGCCGATGAGGTGCGAAGCGAAGCCGTCGCGCGGATAAAGCCGGCGCTCCTCGTCGATGGTCTCAAGCTCGGGCAGCTCGTTGCGGTGGGCCTCAATGAAGGCCTGCTCGTCCGCGGAGACTTCTTCTTTGATAGGAATGGGCTGGTAGCCGGGGGCGGCGCGGAAGCGTTTCAGCGCGGTGCGGAGCTGGTCCAGGTCCAGGTGCAGCCCCTGCGCGATCATGGGCAGGTCGGCATCCACGTTCTTGTTCTGCTCGCGGACCAGGAAGCAGGAGACCGACGGATAGTTATCCACCAGGAGGCGGTTCTCGCGGTCAAAGAGCTTGCCCCGCGGCGCCATGATGGGCACTTTGCGGATGCGGTTCTGCTGCGCCAGGTCGCGATAGTTGGACGCGCCCAGCACTTGCAGATTCCACAAGCCGGCCACCAGCGCCAGCATCATCACCAGGATGCCGTACTGCACTACCGTGGATTTGAGGCCGGATAGCTTTTCGCCCCGGTTACTTCTGTCGGAATACATGCTGCTTCTCCATTTAAGATAGCGCGAAAACGGATTGCAGATTCGATTTCTCAATCGAAGGGTATACGAGCGTAACGGGGAGTTCAACGAGGGACGCGGCTGGGTCGAAATGGGCCCCCCTGATTTCCAGCCGCTCCACTAAAGCAGGATCAAGGCCTCTTTGCGACGACATCGTTGGCCCAGTTCTCCAATCCGGGGAGGCCCAGGGCGTGGTGGAACGCGGCATCGCTGCTCACGAGCACCGCCCCAACCGAAATGGCATGAGCAGCGATCCGCGTATCAAGCGGTCCGAGAGGGCGGCCGATCGCATCCTGGCTCGCGCGAAACCTACCATACGCCGCGGCCGCCTCGCTGCCCCAAGGTAAAACTCTGACCCCGCTCAGAAATTCAATGATGGCGTTCCGGAGCTGTCCTCCGTCGCCAATCCGATCCAAACCGTACCAGATTTCTCCCTCTGTAATCGCGGAAATGCACGCCACGCTCCCGGTTGGGAGCCGGGAGATTCTGGCCCTTGCTTCAGGCGACACCCGTTTCACAATGTAGCTGACGGTGTTGGAGTCCAGCATGTAGAGCGGGCTCATAAAGGCTCACGCACTTCCGCCGTTCCCTGATCGCGATCGGCCATGAAGTCATCCGGAAATCCGGCGTCGTCAAGAGCGGCGAAAATCTTCTCCCAACTCACAGGTCCGTTCTCAGAGAGGATCAGGTCCCCTGTTTGATCGTCGCGGCGCACATACACTTCTTTGGCCTTAAACCTGAACTC
>CAWBIG010000055.1:0-3956 GCA_963788435.1 uncultured Acidobacteriota bacterium
GTCAAGCAATACGACATCAAAATCGCCATCCACAACCACGGCCCTGAGGACAAGCTGTGGCCCAGCCCGCTCGACATTCTCAAGGACATCCGCGGCATGGATCCGCGCATCGGCTGCTGCATCGACGTGGGCCACACCGTGCGCGCCGGCACAGACGTGGTCCAGGCCGTCCATCGCGCCGGTCCGCGCCTTTTTGACATGCACATGAAGGACCTCACCAGCTTCACTGACAAGGAAAGCCAGATGCCCGTCGGCGAAGGCAAAATGCCAGTGCGCGAAATCTTCCAGGCCCTCATCGCCATCCGTTATCCGGGCTTCGTGGATCTCGAATACGAAGTCCACCCCGACGATCCCATGCCCGGCGTAATCGCCAGCATCGCCTACATGCGCGGCGTGCTCACCGGCATGGGGTATCGCGCGTAGGCACCAGTCCGGAAGCCGTGTCCCGTTCATCGTTCGCCACGGCGAACGATAAGCGGGGCGCGCGAGGCTACCGTGTACCGCCGGCCTCCTGGCCGGCTGTTGCGCGGAAGTCCCCGTCCGCGCTCCCCCACATCTAGACCCAAGGCTGTGCCCCGCTCATCGTTCACCGCGGCGAACGATGAGCGGGCGTCGCCGGCCACTAAATTCGCCCAAAACACCCGCTTTTCTGCACCATTATGAGTGCAACTCACCCACCCATTCCCGCAAAGTCAATACACACTGTCTGTGGAAATCTCTATAATTAACATAAAAAATAGAGAAAAAGTTTTTGTCAAAAATAGCAGTCTTAAGTATTTCAGGGAGTATCATTCAATTAGGCGGGCAAACTGCCATCCGCACAATCTTTTTGAAGGGCACGGCCAAAAGCCGTGCCCTTCACATTTTCCAGCCGGACACCCCGCGCAAATCTGTGCACTTTGAGGGCGTAAATCTCTCAATCTGCTTCACATCGCCGTTTTTATTTGCGCATTTCTGCGCCAATCACGAACCAAGAGAAAACCAATTCCGCAACCCGAAGAAAACACCCCCGACGTCTACACCCAAACCATCGAGCGCTGCGCCGCAGCCTATCACCGCGTCCGCGCCGAGCTGCCCATCCTCCGCGATCCCGACTCCATCCAGCTCTACGTCGCCTGCATCGGCAAGGGCGCGGCCATCGGCGCCATCGACATCGTCGACGTAGGCCGTTTCTGCCACATCGCCCAAACCGCCATGGCCGTATGGAAGCTAGCCAACCTCACCGTCCCCGCCGCCCAGGCGGCGGAGCGCGCAGCGCAGGAAAAGGCCCGAAAACAGGCCACCCCCCTCAAAGGTAACCAGTCCCAGGTCCCAACCAGCAGCCAGGTCGGCGACGCGCTCCAATACGCCCTCGCCCATCTGCCAATGTTTGAGGTGCACAAGCAGCTTCCAGGCACTTAGGAGCATGGGCATGATCCTCCCCTGCGATCGCGAGTTGCGCGATAACCCTCTCGCCGCCCTTCATTTCTGCCGCATGAACGAGGAACTGCTCCGCCAGGATGTCCTGGCCAGCATTCCGCCCAGTCCCCAGCCAGGCCCCGATCCCGCGCCCGAACAGTCTCCGGCCTCCAAGCAGGCCGCCTGAGCAGGTTTTTGGGCCAAAAATAAGGCGGATTCGCCCCGAAAAATCCCTAATCTGACCTCCAGCGAACCACCCTCAAAAACACCTGCACGACATCCCCACCCAAAAACCATATCCTAGTATCCAATTAAAAATAAACAGCTTATGTCACGATTCGCAAGCTACAGGCTACAAGCTACGAGCAACAAGCTGGAAGCTGACGGCCGACGGCTGCAATCCGCCCATCAGAATGACACGTCCGCCGGCTCGGTCACCCGCAGCACGCTCTCATCGCCGGTCATCTGTTTCCACGCCGCGCGGATGGCGTCGATCCTGGCGCGGTTCTCGGCCGAATCGGGATACAAAAGGATGAGCATCTTGGACCGCAGGCGTTCGGGCTCGGCCTTGCCCTTGCTCAGCCATTGGCCGTAGACGTCCACCACGCTCAGGCCGGAGGGGAACCGCGGCGTCACCTCGCGGTCGAGGAACTCGCGCCATTTCTGCTCGCTCACGCCCTGTTCAGGCTTGCCGGCCGGTCCCAGTCCAAAGTAGAGCCTGGTATCCACCCAGCCCCGAGCCTGGCCGGGATGACTTGCATCGCCCTGCAGGATGGCTGCTGTGGGTGGATTGGTGACGGGCCCTGGGGCACTGACACAGCCGCCGAGCACGGCGGCGAGCGCTATGGGGAGCCACCGTTCGCGCAGGCGCATCTGCTTGCTTACTGCTCCACTTCCACACCGCGCCAGAACGCCACAAAGCCCCTGATTTTGCGCGCGGCTGGCTTCGGATCGGGGTAATACCAGGCAGCATCAGGGTTTTCCTGGCCGTCGATCAACAGGCTCATGTAGCGTGCCTGGCCCTTCCAGGGGCAAGTGGACGTGGTGCTTGAGGCCCGGAAATACTCGCGTTTCAGACTGGACTCCGGGAAGTAGACGTTACCTTCCACGGTTTCCGTTGCATCGCTTTCGGCAATAACCTTGCCGTTCCAAACTGCTCTTGCCATGGGAGTTCCGCTCTGAAAAAGAGAACAAGACCCTGCTTGCGCCGCGTCAGAAATCTCCGGCGGGCAGTGGCTCGATACACAGTAACAGAGTTTCCTCCCTCTGGCGAGGGTGGATGCGGGTCAAAGTCCCGCGGGGAACCTACTTTGCCTCGGCGACCGAGTCGATGTGGACGCTCTTGGCGCTCTTGTCTTCGGTGCCCGAGATGGTGACGTGGGCGCCGTAGTAGGCGGCCTTCACCGCGTCCGGATTGTCGATCTTCCACACTTCCTTCTTGGCTTGATCCACAAACACCGGCTGCATGCCCCCCTCGATGCACTTCTTCACGCAAGCAGCACCCGAGCCGGCGTGCTTGGCGCCGCACATCGAGTCGGAGATCCAGCCGTTGATTTTTGAGGCGTCCGCAGCCTGTACAGCAACCGCGCAAAACGAAGCTGTCAACACCAGCACAGCGAGAATGCGTTTCACTTCAGACCTCCGGGATGGGGATGGGTAATGCGTCTATTATCATGCTCTCGGCAAAGGGCTTTGGGCAAGACGAAAGCGGAATTGAGCAGGGGCGGCGAGGCTTATCAGGGCTGCGACGCGGCCTGCTTCTGGCGCGTGGCCCGCATGTTGGCAACATTCTTCAGCACCACCTCATAGCGAGTAGCGGCGGCGGGAAACCGCTTGACCAGATCGGTGGTCCTGACCAGGAAGGTGGGGAAGCGCTCGCGAATCGCATCCAGGAACGGCGCGAACTTGGCCAGCAGATAGAAACCCTCCGCGTTGCAGTCGACAAAGAGCTCGGCGGAAACCGCGCCGTGCAGCACCATGGACGCGGCCATCTCCCAGTAGGAAACCACCTGCCGAAGCCAGGGATTGTGCGGGTCGGCGCCGTTGCCGATGACCGCGAAGTAGTCGTCCGCCGAGGCCGGCCAGAACTCGCCGATGACCCAGGCACGCGCCTTGCGCATCACCTCTTCGCGGCGCAGCTCATAAAGCCTGAGGATAATTTCGGCATCGGCCGGGGTGGCCAGCGAACTCTGCATTTCCATTCCCATTCGTTCCATTAGCGAGTGTCTCCGTGTGCCCATGGTAAAGCACCAGGGCAGGAGCGGCGCGAACCGGCGAAGAGCTAATGCCGTTCTGCGTCCGGCGAGGAAGCTGGAGCGATGCCGAGTTCCCGCTGGGCCAGTTCGGCAATGGAGGAGCGGCAGGGCTCATAAGCCGCAAAGACGGAGGCGCACCATCGTTCAATCATGGCGTCGCGCGGCGGGCCCGGCGGCTCAGCGAGCACGTCTCGCACCGTGACCTGCCCGCGGCCGGGGCAACGCCGGTGCCTCCCACTTCCGAGGGAAGCGCGCCATTTGCATGTGTGCCCGTTGCACTTGCCTGCCGGTGAAGCCGTGTTC
>CAWBIG010000056.1:0-5624 GCA_963788435.1 uncultured Acidobacteriota bacterium
ACGTTCCTTAGTAACAGAAGCAGCAGGGCAATCAGCAGCAGAAACAAAAATACGGTGAGCCCCGCAAAGGCCAGCGTCTCGCCCGCGGTGTCGGGATTCAGAAAACTGACATTTGAAGTGGTGAACGCCTGCAAACCGCCCAGCAGCGCAAACAGAGCCAGCGCACCGGCAGCCAGAAACACAATCCAGCGCAGGCGCGGGTTGTCCTTCCAAGGCATGCGGCGATTATAGTCCGGAGCCTGCGCTGCGAAGCTATCCCAGCACGCTCGCGGGCGCGGTCCACTCCCTCGTCTGGCTTTCCGCCACGCCCTTGTGCGTCAGCATGCCCAACCACGTGTTCAGCCCCTCGGCAAATCCGGCGTCCTGCTTCAGCGCTTCCTTCACGCCATGATTTGCAATCCGCAGCACGTAAGGGAACGTCGCATTGGTCAACGCCAGCGTAGAGGTATTGGGCACCGCGCCCGGCATGTTGGTGACGCAGTAGTGCACCACTCCATCCACCACGTAGCTGGGGTCGGAGTGCGACGTGGGCCGCGCCGTCTCCACGCATCCGCCCTGGTCGATGGCCACATCCACAATGACCGCGCCTTTTTTCATGCGGCTCACCATGTGCCGGGTCACGATCTTCGGCGCCGTCGCCCCCGGAATCAGCACGCCACCGATCACCAGGTCGGCCTCGCGCGTGGCATGGGCCACGTTGTAGCTGTTGGAGGCCAGCGTGTAAACCCGCCCATTGAAAATGTCATCGATCTCGCGCAGCCGGTTCATGTTCAGATCGATCAGCGTGACCTTGGCGCCCATGCCCAGCGCGATCCGCGCCGCGTTAGTGCCCACCACGCCGCCGCCGATCACTGTCACGTGCGCCGGAGGAACGCCGGGTACGCCGCCCAGCAGAATGCCGCGCCCGCCTTTTTCCTTTTCCAGGTAACTGGCCCCTACCTGCACGCTCATCCGCCCAGCCACTTCGCTCATCGGAGTCAGCAGCGGCAGCGTGCCCTGGCGGTCGTGCACCGTCTCATACGCGATGCCGATCACCTTCGATCCCAGCAGCTCGTTGGTCAAACCTCGGATTGGCGCCAGGTGCAAATAGGTGAACAGGACCAGCCCTTCGCGGAAGAATGGATACTCCTTCTCGATCGGCTCCTTGACCTTGACCACCATCTCGGACTTGCCCCAGACATGGCCCGCTTCTCCCACAATCTCCCCGCCCGCGTCCTGGTACTCGCAGTCGTCAAATCCTGACTCCGCGCCGGCGTTGGTCTCCACCAGCACCTTGTGCCCGGCATCGGTAAGCGCCTTTACACCGGCGGGAGTAACGCCAACCCGCGCTTCGTGATCCTTGATTTCTTTGGGAACGCCGACGATCATCTCTGCCGCTCCTGCCAAGCAAGGGGGCGGCGCGCAAGCCGGACTTTTAAACACATTAGGAGGGCGTCCAGCCCGCGCGCCTGTTGGGGCTGAATGCATAGTACGGCGCATAGAGCTTCCAATGTGTGCAAAGTTCGTGATAAAACGATACCGTGAGCACGAAACGTGATCTAGGAGCCGATTCAGCGCATGAAAAACCCATCACCACAACCGTAGGCAAGATGGATGAGCTGGACTTGGCCATCCTGCATTATCTGGAGCACGCCGGGCGCGCCACCAATTACGAGGTCGGCGAAGCGGTTGGCCTCTCCGCCTCGGCGGCGTCGCGGCGCATTCAGGCGCTGGAAGAAATGGGCGCCATCCGCGGCTATCGCGCGCTGATCGACGACCGGCTCCTCGGCCGCCAGATGACGGTCTTCGTCCGCGTCACGCTGGAAAAACAATCGGCGCCGGTTTTGGCCGCGTTCGAGGCGGCAGTGCGTCACGCCCGCGGCATCGTCAGCTGCCACCTGATGGCCGGCCAGTATGACTACATGCTGGTGGCGCGCGTAGCCAACATCGACGACTACGGCCGTCTGCACCAGATTGAGCTCTCGCGTTTGCCCGGCGTTACGCGCCTCGAGACCAGCTTCGCCCTGCGCGACGTGCTGGAGGACGCAGGAGCGTAGCGTCACTCAAACGTGGGCGCCCCATCCTAACCGCCCTTTTTTGCGGTAAGGGTGGGGTGGAAGATCGTCGCGCATGCGAAGATCCGTGCTGCAACGGTCCGCGAGTTCCGCGTTTGCTCGGGACAATAGCAGATCCCGCACGGCCGCAAAAATCCGTTCGACGCTGGAGCGGCGATAATCCCACTTCGGGTCCGCGTCCGGATGGTAAACAGCCATGGTGGCGTTGGCTTCATACAACAGCAATTCTCCGCGCGCGTTCAATCCAAAGTCGATTCCACCGTAATCGAGCCCCAGAGTCTTTTGGATCGCCCGCAGCGCCTTCATCGCACTCTGCCTCAGCACGGCCTCCATATCGCAAAGGAAGCGCGATTCCTCAGCCCTGTGCTCGCCGTTCTCTGCCATTTCGGCGCTGAAGTAATGGATCTTCCACTGCCGTGCGATCGCCAAGTGCACCGGGTAGAGCGCTTCGCCCACCATCAGCACTCGATATTTGCGAATGGTGCCGTCGGGCGCGCCGCCGTCCAGATACTGCATCACAAGCACTTGGCTTCCAGGCAGCTCCCCTACGGATGCGCTCAGCTCCTCCTGTGACTTCCACGCGAACAAAGTTTTTTCCCATGTGGAAACCGGGGGCGCGAACGAGCAAGGGAAACTCGAAGCCCTGCGCACGCAGTAGCCGGCCCGGCGTCCGCGTGCATCAGTTGTTCCCGCCGGAACGGGGCAGTCCGCGGGGTCACCACCCCGGGAATCCTGCCCAGCCGTAGCGCATTCTCGCAGCGTCCCGTTGCCAAAACCCGATCCGGGCGATTGATGACCGGAACGGCGGATCGCGCCAGCACACCTTCCGCCGCAATTAATGCTTCTCCACGAACGTCGGCGTCGCCAATGCCGTTCACTACCAGGCGATGGTCCGGGAGGGGAATCGTTTCGTCGTGGGATTCCACAAACATCACATAGGTTTGAAAGATGCGGTCATTGAGGAATCGCTGAATCAGCACGTTGCCGGCGTTCAATGACAGCAGCAGCAGAACAGGCACCGGCTCCCCTTGGCCGTGAAAGGGCAACTTGATAATCGACGGCCACTGCATGGCCCGGCCCAGATGTGAGACCGCGCGATTGCTGTCCCCAAGCGCGGAAAAGGCGTAGTAAAGCCCCGCGTGAGCTTCTCTCGACTCCGGGTCGGCGCGAAGCATCGCCTCGTAAAACAACCTGGCAGCTTCCATTTTTCCTGCCGCAAAAAGCACGGCGCCGGGACCGTTCGGCATAGCCAACCGCGCGGCCTTTCGCGCCGCCTCCCGCACGCCCATCCCTGAGCCAACGCACCCATTGCCGACAGCCGTCATACCCAGTTCCCTTGCCCCCGATCCCAGGTTTTGCTCCGCGTAGCTCCGGTCGCTGCGAGCCGAGGTTCCGCCACTGTGCCGAGCGCCACCCGCTGCTCCTCGTCGTCAGCGCAAATCTCCCTGCCGATCCGCAGCGTCTCGTCCAAAAGCGCGTCGATGTCGCCCGGTTGCGCGCGATGATTCACGATCGCTGCCCGGATCGCCAGGCGTCCATCCAGCACCGCGGTAGAAGGCGCGGCCACACCCGACTCCTGCAGCGCGATCACAATCCGTCGATTGAGCCGGTCGGCATCCGCTGCGCGGTAGCGGAAGCAAACGATGTTCAACCCGACTGGCGCCATCAGTTCCAGCTCGGGCGTCGAGGCAATGCGGCTTTCAAGATAGCGGGCCAGGGCGCAGGTTCGCGCAATTGCCGCACCCATGGCCGCCGCCCCATGCACTTTGAATGTGAACCACGTCTTCAGCGCCCGAAAGCCGCGGGAAAGGTCGAGGCCAAAATCGCAAGGCCATGGAGACCCGGCAGCCAGTCCGCGCGTCTCCCGCTTCAAATAGCTGGCTGAAGTTGAAAACGCCTGCCGATGCAGCTCGCCGTCCCGCACCAGAATGAATCCCGCATCGTAGGGAACCTGTCCCCATTTGTGAAAGTCGAATGCCAGCGAATCGGCCAGCGCAATCCCTCGCAGCCGCGGTGCAAGTTCAGGGGCCAGCATCGCCAGCGCGCCATAGGCGCCGTCCACGTGGAACCACAATTTCTCCCTCCGGCAGAGGGCCGCCATCCCCTCCAGATCGTCCACCGCGCCTGTGTCCACCGTCCCAGCAGTGCCAACGCCGAGAAAAGGCGTGTACCCCGCCGCCCGGTCGGCGGCGATTGCATCCGCCAGCGCGCCAAGATCGATGCGCCGGCGATGGTCACTCCGAATCAGCCGCAGGGCGTCACCGCCCAGCCCCGCAAAATCCAGGGCGCGGCCAATGCAGCCATGCGCTTCGCGGGAGGCATACGCGGTAAGCCGCGCCGCTCCATTCGCAACCCCGCCCCGCCGAACCTCGCCGCCCAGCCGGGCATCCCGCGCCACCAGCACCGCAATAAAACTGGCCATCGAGGTCCCCGTCACAAACAGGCCGCTCGCTCCCGCGGGAAATCCGTACAGGTCGCGCATCCAGCCCGTCACCTGCCGCTCTACCTCGATCGGAATCTGGTCCCTCCCGCCCAGGTTTGCATTCATGGCCGCGGCCAGCATTTCCGCCAGCATTCCCACCGGCGTTCCGCCTCCGTGTACCCAGCCGAAGAATCCCGGATGCGCATTCCCTGCGCCGTAGGGAAGAATGTTTGCCATAAATTCTTCATGGACCGCAGACAGAGAAGTCGGCGCAACCGGCATACCGCCGCCGAATCGTGCTCGCACCGCCGCCGGAATCGGCTGCCACGCCGGCCTTTCCCGAATCTTCTCCACGTAATCGAGCGCGTCGTCCAGCATGGCATGAGCCTGCCGGCGAAAGCCTGGCCAATCCGCGGGATCGAGCGATGCGCCGGAACCAGGTTCCCGCAATTCCGCCGGATCATGGCAGTCGGTTCGACTTTTTGCAGTTGAGCGCAAGCGGATCCTCTTCGGATGCGCCCAGCTTAACGCGGTCGGCAGCAACCTTTGAGCTCTCTAATCGGATTCTTCACCCGCTCGTGACCGAAATGGAATTGCTTGGGATGCCTGTGCTGAAAAGGTCCCCGCCTTCGCGCCGTTTGCCGGTGATGCCGGGAGTACACTCGATTCCGATATGAAACCTGTCATTGTGGCTGGATGGATCGCCCTTGCCCCAGCCGCTTGCCTGGGGCAAGCAGGCACGGCGACAACACCGGCATCCTCGTCAACTGCAAGCGCTCCATACGTCGCGACCATGACGTTTGACGTTGCGTCTGTGCGTGAGGACAAGGGCGCTGATCCATGGACCGGCATCACCGTAAGTGGAGGGTTTGAGCCCCACACATCGACGTTTCGGGCAAACAACTGGGACATCGAAAACCTGATCACTCTTGCGTTTGGTGTGGCTCGATACCAGCTCGCGGGCGTCCCCAAGTGGCCCTGGCCAACTATGTTTGTGATCGAGGCCAAGGGCGACAGCGAAGCCGACGCGAAGATGGCGACGCTGACGAGCGAGCAGCAGTCGGCGGAGCAACGGCATATGTTGCGGGTGCTGCTGGAGGGTCGCTTTAATCTGAAAACACATTGGGAAACGAAAGAGGGCGATGTTT
>CAWBIG010000057.1:0-22500 GCA_963788435.1 uncultured Acidobacteriota bacterium
GCTGGAACGCAGCAATGGCAGTATCCAGCAGCAACGCTGGGTTAGTTGGCGCGCCGTGGTAGTCGTGGGGGAACTGGTCGTGGTGGCCGGGACCGTGGTGGTGGTGGACGGCGGAGTTGTCGTGGTGGTAGTGGGGGGGTCAGTGGTGCTAGCGAGAGCAGTGGTGGTCGTAGTTGACTGGGCTATCGCTGTCGCCACGGCCAGCACGCTCGCCAATATCACCGCCGAAACTGACGTGCCATCGATTGCCACAAAACCGCGCCGCACGGCCCACTCCAACGATACTGACCGCCTCTGGCCCGGATGTCAAGTACTCAGTACTACAGCCCGCTTGGGCCGGAACTGCGCGAGCTCAATTGAGCGGTGAGGACCGGCGAGCTGAACAATTGGCTCAGCACGACGCACGCCGCACCTCTAGCCCAGGCAACATCGTCGACTGAACCGACAAAAAAGTAGCTCACTCATCGGTCGGTACCGGCGAAACAATGCTCTCGTAGCGATGCAAAGGCGGCTTCCCAACCGGGCGGACCCGGCCAGGCTGGCCCAAAAAGAAAGACAACTAGCCTTGGGTTCAGCACGTGTTCACCAACGCGGCGATCCCTAGCCCAAGCATGTGTCCGGCACGTTGCAGGGCGGCTGTCCGCGATCGCGGGTCCTTCCTCTGCCCGCTGCACGCGCACTACCTCTATCGTCCTGTTGGACGGGCGTGTCCCCGACAGCGAGCTCTCCTCGCCCTCAGCGATGGCTTCCTCCACGTACCGCGAGGACGGCGCCTTCGGAGCTGACGGCCTCGAGGCACCCGAAGCGCCCACAGCAGCATTGCGACGTCGCTCCTGGGACCGGCACGTGGCCGATCTCGCCCGCGGCGCCATCGGCACCACGATAGAGGTTGCCGTCGATGACGATCCCCGCGCCTACGCCCTCTCCGACCGCGACGACCACGAAATTGTCGACCCCGTGGCCCCGCCCGGACCACTGTTCGGCGACGGTCAGGGCGTTGCAGTCGTTCTCTACGATACCGGGCGGTCCAACCGCTTGGCGATAGGGGCAGCCACCTGCACGTCTGTCCACCCGAAGAGCGGCGTATACCTGCAAGTTCCGGTCCGCGGCTCGATAAGACCTGAAAGACCTATGCCTATCCCGACGACTTTGTCCATACCGACACCGGCACGGTCAGCAGCTTCGTCTATCGCCAGAGAAATCCGGTCGAGCACCGAGACCGGGCCGTGTGCTCCTCGGGCCCTCAACGTCCCGTCATCGGTTACGGGAGCCCAGTCCAGCTCCACCATCTCCGAATAGAGCACCTCGGCCCAGATGTCAGTCACAACGATAAAAAGGCCGCGTCTCATTATCTTGAGGCCGACCGCGTAGTTACGCTCGTCGTTGATACGGAGCACGAGCGGTGGCCGCCCACCTCTGGACTTGCCTTGACCAATCTCGTTGACCAAGCCGCTTTCGATCGACTCAGACACGATTGCTGAAACAGCCGCCGGGCTCAGCCCGCTCGTCCTGACAACGTCGGCGTGGGAGATGGCACCGGTCCGCAATACGTTGAAGCGGTTGCGGTTCATCTCGGCCATTAGCCGGCGGTCCCCGCGGCGGATACCGTCCGCAGAGAGCTGTTCGTCACGAGCCACTGCTCGGCCCACCTCCATGGGGGGTGCGGCGCGCCCGTCGCGTACCCAACTTCTTACGCTCTACAAATAAGGCTGGCCTGGTACCTTGTCAACGCGTTGAGAGAGATGCACACACTCTGAGTGGTAATTGGGCGTTTTTCAGGACGTGGGCGCCGTCGAGTGCAGGATGAGGTGAAAAGACCGAAAGCCGAGGGATCGTCAGCGTTTGTCAGCTGAGGCGGGCAACTCGACGTCAGAAGGGTGGCGGTGCGGCATCGCCTCGGCCGGGATCTCCCGAGGCGGCCAGCTTGGAAGTCCTGCATCGCCTGGGCTATCTCCTCCTTGGTGTTCATGACGAAGGGCCCGTAATGGACGACGGGTTCGCGGATGGGGAGGCCGCCGAGCACGAGCACCTCGAGGTTGGGGCTGGCACTGTCCTGAGACCCGTGCGGCCCCGATCTGCAGGTAGTCACCCGGGCCGAAGACGACGAGCTGCCCGGTACGAACGGGGCAAGCTGCTCGCCGGCGTAGCCCTCGCCGGCGAGGACATAAACCAGAGCATTGAAGTCCGGCCGCCATGGCAGCTTCATTTCGGCCGTAGGGCTGATCGTGGCATGGACAAGCGTGATCGGTGTGAACGTCGAACCCGGCCCTTGGTAGCCGGCGACATCTCCGGCGATCACCCGGAGGAGCGTCCCCCGTCTTCGGTCGTGAGCAAAGTCTCCTCCCGCCCACGGATGTCCTGGTACCGAGGGTGCTCCCACTTGTTGGCGCGGGCAGGTTGACCCACAACTGGATACCGTGGAAAAGCCCACCGGAGACCACTAGCGACTCCGGAGGAGCTTCTATGTGAAGTATCCCCGCGCCGGCAGTCATCCATTGGGTGTCCCCGTCGGTGATCGGCCACCCCCGCCGTTGGAGTCCTGGTGCACAAAATGCCATCGATGATGTACGTGACGGTTTCGAACCCACGATGGGGATGCCATGGCGTCCCTTTGGCTCCCCGGGACCGTAATCGACCTCGCCCATCTGGTCCATGTGGACAAACGGGTCGAGCTCTGAAAGCGGTACGCCCGCAAAAGCCCTTCGCACGGGGAAGCCCTCTCCTTCCAGACCGCTCGGGTGCGGTCGTCATCGACCGCAAGGGACGCCCTTGCGTCCCCCGGCGCCCGGAGTAGGTATGCGTGGGAGCACCAAGATGTCTTCGACCGTCACTGCCGGCATCGCTGCCTCCTTTAGGCCGTGCCTTCGGCTATACCGGGCCCTGTGGACACTCGGCAACGGCGCGGTCTCGGTCGATATTCCGGTGGACGCGCGCTACCCGGGTCTTAGCCTATCGAAGGTCACCGTCAGAACTTGCGGGCCTTGGAGCACGTACCAACAACGCTCGGTGCCAGACGTTCACTACCAACGAACGGCCGGGCGCGATGATGTCGCCGTCCAGTTCTCGGGGGAGCTCCGCCGTAGTGGTCACTTCCACATGGCGTGCGGTGTAACGCTCGAATGAATTCGCTGCCACTCCGGCCGCCCGCGCAGGGCGGCCGAAAGAGACGCCGCGCCATGAGGTGGAAGATCCAGTGCCGCGACCACAACATCCACCGGCTGCTGCTTGATCTCGCGAATCGCTTCGTCCAGATCCGCGGCCTCGAGGACCCGGTAACCGGCTATGTCCAGGGAACTGCGGATCAGACCGCGCGAGAACGCCGATGCTTCAGCGACGAGGATGGTCTTTGGCGTCCCGGACTCGCCTCTACTCTGGAACCAGCTCTCGGTGGCCATGTGAATGACTTCGTTGAGATCCAGGAAATCCGTGACCCGCTTGCTGATTACCGCCGAGCCCAGCAGGCCTTTGCGGCTCGATTTCTGGCGCACTACGACGGCCTCTTCGGCGACATCCAGTATCTGGTCGACCACCACTCCCACACTGCGGTCGCCGTCGTTGAAGACCACCACCTGAAGGGGATCGAGCGACTGCTCCTGGTCGCGAGCGTCCGGTTCCAGCAGCGCCCGCAAAGAGACCAGGGGAAGAATGCGATTGCGATACTGCACCACCTGGCTTCCGCCTGCGGACTCGATGGAACTTCGCGGAAACTCCTCCAGCCTGGCGACGAGAGAGAGGGAACGGCCAGCCGCTCGAAGGAGCCGGCCCGGAACAGGAGCAGCCGCTGCTGCTTGATGTCCGATTTCGATTTTTGTTCTACCGCCGCCCGCGCCTGTTCCCGGGATTCGGCCAACACTCCGGAGCGCTGCCCGATGCCCAGCACGTCCAGAATGAGGGCCACGCGGCCGTCGCCCATGATGGTCGCGCCGGCGTATTCTATGAGCCCCTTCAGCTGCTTGCTCAAGGGTTTGACCACGATCTCCTGAGTGTCGTTGATGCCGTCTACCACCAACCCAAACTGCCTGTCTTCGGCTTGCAGAACTACGATGTTGACCGCCTCGGCCCTTTCGGCCGATTGCAAACCCAGCACCTGATTCAGGTAAGCAATGGGCAGCAGGCTGCCGCGCCGGCGATAAACCGGTGTTCCATGCACCTGCTCGATGTGCTTATCCGAAGAATCTCCCTCCAGGCGAATCAACTCCAGCAGGCTGACCTGGGGAATGACGAACCGTTCCCCTCCGCTCATAATCACTAAACCGGGAATGATCGCCAAAGTGAGAGGGATCTTGAGCTTGACCGTCGAGCCCTCGCCGGTCCGGCTGAATATGTCGACGACGCCGCCAATCTTCTCGATGTTGGACTTGACCACGTCCATGCCGACGCCGCGTCCTGAAACATTCGTCACCGTCTGCGCCGTCGAGAAACCAGGCAGGAAAATCAGGTTCAGTGCTTCGCGATCGCTAAGTTTCTCCGCCTGTTCCGATCGCAGAAGCCCCTTTTCCACCGCCTTCTGTTTGACCCTCGCAACGTCGATCCCCGCTCCGTCGTCTCCGATTTCAATATTGACCTGCCCTCCTTCGTGATAGGCGCGAAGCGAAAGTTTCCCCTGGGGCGACTTGCCGGCACGCACCCGGACTTCAGGCGGTTCGATGCCGTGGTCGCACGAATTGCGCACCAGGTGTACAAGCGGGTCTTTGATGGCCTCGATGATGGTCCGGTCGAGTTCTGTATCGGTGCCGTCCATCTCTAATTCAATCTGTTTTCCCAGCGCCACTGCCATATCGCGCACCACGCGCGGCAGCTTGTTCCAGACCATGCCGATGGGTTGCATGCGCGTCTTCATGACACCCTCTTGCAACTCGGTCGTGATCAGGTTCAGGCGCTGTGAAGTGGTATTGAGGGCAGCATCTTCCCGTTCGGTGTTGAATTGGAGGATCTGATTCCGCGTCAGAACCAGCTCCCCAACAAGATCCATAAGCTTGTCCAGAAGCACGACTCCAACCCGGATATTGGCGTCGGCCACGGCGGACGGCTTGGCGCCGCTTTTCTCCGCTTTAAGCGCTTCGGGGACCTCGCCGGAGACGCCCTCGCCCTGAGGTTCTGTCAGTGGAGCGGGCGCCAAACCGGAACCGGGTTCGCTCTCGGCGTTTGTCGGCGCATTTGCCGCCTGGCGCAAGCGCTCTGCCAGCTCTTCAAATCGGTCCTGACCTTCCTCTCCGCTCGCTTCGATGGAAGCCAGCACCTTGCGGGTGGCGTCGACCGTTTCCAGGATGAGCGAGATCAGAGACGGCGTGAGAATCCGTTTCCCATCTCGCAACTGGCTGAGAAGGTTTTCGGCTTGATGGGTAATCCGCTCCAACGTTGTGAATGCGAAGAAGCCGCATGTGCCCTTGATGGTGTGAATGGTGCGGAAGACGCTGGCCAGCAAGGCAGTCTCTTGCGGGTGTTTTTCCAGTTCAACCAGTTCCTGATCCAGGCGCGAGAGGTTCTCATGACTCTCGACTAGAAATTCACGAATCACATCCTGATCTTGCCTGGAGGTGTTCGCATCCTGATCTTGCATGGGGGTGTTCTCCAAGGTGCTCGAAAAACGGTTCCCTAACGGTTCTTTAGTGGATAACGCAGGGTTTCTTTCTGCCCTGACAGGCTTTCGCGTAGGCGGTAGGTCCGATAACGCCGAAACAGAGCACTCTATCGGCCGAAGATCGGAGATGGTGAATTTACTTCCTCTAATCTTCAGATGAAATTCGATTCGACGGGAGAGTTCAAGCCATATAGCGTCCGAGTTCTGCATGGGTCCGCGACCCACCTATATGAATGAAAATCGTGGCGACTCGAAGTTGTTACGATTGAACCGGCGTGAGACGGTGAAGACCGAGCCTACTCTGGATTAGTCGAAGCCGCGTCCGAGTTTGGTCTGGGTCGCGTGTTTGGGCCAATTTGTGTTGCGCCGTCCATCTCCGCAGGGACGGACTGGTAGCACGTGACGGTGTGTAATGTCTCTGCGCGCGCCTCCTGCCGCTTCCCCGCCAGGAGGTAGTCATGGCGGACAAGATAGTAGGCATTGACGTACACAAAAGGGTGTTGATGGTGGTGGTAGTGGATGCCCGCACGCCGGAGGAGAAGCCGGAGCGGCGGCGGTTTGCCACCATGCCAACAGAGTTGCGCCGCTTATCTGACTGGCTGCAGGCACAAGGGGTCGAAAAAGCGGTGATGGAATCGACCGCGCAATACTGGCGATCGGTGTGGATGGAGTTAGAACCGCTCAGGTGCCTTCATCTGGCGTGAGCGTTTTCCAACCGTGCTCCGCGAGGACGCAAGCATGACGTCAAGGATGCAGATCGGCTGGTACGGCAGTTGATCGCCAAGGAACTCATCCTCAGTTTTGTTCCAGATGGGGAGCAACGTATCTGGCGGAACCTGAGCCGGATGAAGCTGCAACTGGTACGCGACCGGGTGCGCCTTCGCAGTTCCCGCTGCTTCGATCACATCTGCATCACTCTTATAAAGAGCAGCAGGCTATCGCCACCCTGTGAATCAACGTCTGACGAGCCCAGTGCGGGAAATCTGCATGCTGGGTTCTGTGGGAGCCGGGGGCGGGTGACCGTTTCCGGCCACCCAGTGGGCGCTCGGTGATGAGCGTCCCTACAAGGTCAGAGTCGGTGCCGGTTTGCGCACTATCCAGGCGCTCCTCGGCCACGTCAATCATGTGTGCATGCACCAGGGCGTCGTCCGTTGTGCGTCAGTTAGCGAGTTCCATTTTGTGGAGTTCTTTCAAGAGCATTGCCTTATCGATCGGCTTAACCAAATAATGATCGCATTGTCCCTTAATTGCTGCAAGAACGGTCACCGGATCAGAAAGAGCTGTGATCATTACGACTTTTGTGCCGGCTTGTTGAGGTATTCCCAGGGACGCCTCCAAGTTACGAACCTCATTGAGAACCGTGATGCCACTCACCTCAGGCATCATGATGTCCAGACAGATCAAATCAAAACGTGCAGAGGACTCCAGCGACTTACGGAATATCTCAATCGCTTCCTGGCCCGTGGACGCTATTTCAACTGGACCATACGCTTTCAGTATTCCCTGTAAAGATAAGCGCGTGGTGCACTCGTCGTCCACAATGAGCGTCTTCATTTCGTCCTTACCCTCTCCAGTCGCAACTCTGGCTTCCCGTCAACTTTGCTTTAGGTCGGCTAAATCGACAATCCGAATCCCTGTTCTGAAAGCAATCCGGAAGGCGCAATACCGCGACTGGGCAATTGGCTGTTCCCTTGATTTCAGGATGAAGATCGGTTTCTTCTCCACATTTGTATGATCGGCATTACACCGAGCTGTATTAATCTGCTCCGGGCACATATGGTTCCTTTGGGCCTGCCGTTTCACTCCATTAGGGAGGCCTAGCTTTTCGGATGATTCGATCGGACTCGAGCTGCGTTCTCGTCCAGCAATTCCTGGTGCTCACTCGCATACATAGAAAGCTCAATCCGATTTCCTACTCCCGCCTTCCGCATCAATCGACCCACATGAGATCTCACGGTTCGCTCTTCGATGCCCAACTGGCGAGCGATTTCCCGATTGGACTGGGCATCCAGGATCAACTCGAGTACTTGGTGCTCTCGATCAGTAAGATGAGACCCGGCGTTGACAAAAAACAACTCTGAGTCCCTCATCAATCGATCAACAAGTCTGGACAACAGCCTGCTCGGAGCCGAAATCAAGCCACTATTGATCAAATCAACGGCCACCCTCACTTCCTCAGGGCCGGCATTCCAATTCAGATAACCTCTGACCCCAATTAAGATGGCCTCCATCACCGGATCATCGTTCCCATCCTGTCCGATTACTATGAGGCTGACATCAGGACGGAGCCGGTGAATCTCGGCCAGGGAGGTTTGCCCACCCGAGGAACATTCCAAATCTATTATCAGATAATTCAACGCGTGATTGGCTAGGTGTTCTTCAACGCTACCCGCTATAGGGAGTAATCGGGGAAGTCCCGGCTGCGTTGATTGATCAAACATGCTGGTGAAGCCCGCAATCCGCAACGGGACTTCTGTCACCAGGCCGATTTGGATTGGCTCGCATCCTCTTGCCGGGATCATTTCGCCCTTCTTGCCGTGGCGATATAAGCGTCAATCGTAGGTAGCCTGTCCACACGCCATCCTTTAAATGCGATTTAGGAAATGTCAGCTTTGCTTCCCTTCAATCGATCGACTTTCTCTAACGGCGAGCTATTTGAATGTTCGGATAGCTGCAACCAACTGATTTTCTGAGTTAGCCTTGACGGGAAGCCTGGATGGTAACCGAAAACCAGCGTGGACAGGCTGCTCCAGATCGAGTTCAAGTGGAAATCCAGGGGCGTCTTTGATTTCCTCCAATTGTACCGGCTTTGGACCAGAGTCGATAGGCGTGAATTTTATTTGGCAATGAAAGGTGGGGAGGAATCTCGACGGTGGTAACGCAGGGTTGGGCCGTGATATGGCCTCTGCCACTGCACTTCGCTTGGCTTGTATCGACTGGCCACGTCTCTATTTCGGCTCCTATTTTGCCCGGAAAGTATACACGTCGATCCAGTTTGCGAATCCGAATGCTTGAATCGAATCGGCGATTTGAAGATGTTCCAGTTCCTGCCGATTATCTGGGGTTACGGGTTTAAATTGGGGCCTGACGAGTTCAGAGCATTCGGTCTTGCGCCTCGTTCCCAACTTGGCGCACCTTCCAGATCTATCAGTTGATTAAAGAACCAGATCGAAGGGTTTCATGAAAGGTCACAATGCGCGGTCAAAGCGTAGCACTTCTCGCGGCCTTGATTGAAAACACTGAAGATCTCATCTGGGCAGTTGACCTCAATTATCGAATTATTGCACTGAACTCTTCATTTCAAAGGGCCTTTGAGACCACTTTCGACATTCGGCCGGCAGTGGGTATGCGTTCTGACGACTTCCTCCCGCGGGAGAAAGCGGAGGTGTTTCCTCCGCTCTATGAACGGGCGATGTCAGCGGGCTTAGTCCAGGCCGATTACCGCTTCTGCGATGACCGCACAATAGAGATGACTCTCAAACCCATTTTTATCGATGGCCTGGCAGTTGGGATTTCGGTATACGCAAAAGAGACTTCTGCTCCCCAGGCTAACGAGGAACAACTTGCCACAGTCCAGAGCGCCCTAAAAGCGAGCGAGAATTACTACCGCACCATATTTCAGATGAACCTCGACGCGGTCACGATCATTCATCGGGACAGTGATAGGTACATCGACGTCAATCAGGCTTTTCTAGATGGCATGGGCTACGAACGCAGGGAGGTCATTGGGCGGTCAGTGCATGAACTCAATCTCTGGACAAACCCCGTTGATCAGCAGGGATTTACTGACTTGCTGCGACGCGAATCAGGTTGTCGACACTTGGAAACTGAGTTCAGAAATAAAAGCGGTGAGATAGTTTCGGGAATCGTGTCGGCGACAATCATCGAGCTTGACGGCGTTTCCTGTGTGCTCTCAATCTTACGAGACATCACGAAGCTGAAGAATGCGGAAATAGAAGCCAGGAACCTGGCCTTCTGTGACCCGCTGACGGGTCTGCCAAACCGTCGCTCGCTGGTCGATCGCTTAGAACATACTCTGAAGGCTGATGCTCAAACGGAGCGCAGGCGGGCACTCCTCTTGATCGATCTCGATCACTTCAAGAGCCTGAATGACACGCTGGGCCATCACGCGGGCGATCTTCTTCTTCAGGAAACCTCGAGGCGTCTTGTCGCATGCGCTGGCGACAACGGCACAGTGGCGCGTTTGGGAGGCGATGAGTTTGTTGTAGTGCTCAATGAACTGAGCGATTCATCTGAGGACGCCGTAACACAATCAAGAGGATTCGGCGAAAACGTCATTTCAGCTATTGCGCAGCCACATTGGCTCGTGGGGCGGGAGTGCATCAGCACTGTGAGTATAGGGATCACATTATTTGGCGAGAAGCCGGAAGCTGTAAACGAGATTCTGCAGCACGCAGAAATTGCCATGTATCGGGCCAAAGCTGCTGGCCGCAATACAATTTGTTTTTTTGCTCCCTCCTTACAGGTTGACATCAACGCCCGTGCATCAATGGAATGGGATCTTCGCCACGCGATCAAAGCGAACCAATTTGTGCTCTACTATCAGCCTCAAGTCGATTCCACGGGTGTGATAGGCGCGGAAGCTTTGATCCGTTGGAACCATCCGAAGCGCGGTATTCTGTCCCCCGGCGAGTTCATTCCTTTGGCGGAGGAGACCGGCCTGATCCATCTTTTGGGGGATTGGGTTCTCGACGCCGCTGGTAAACAGATTGCCGAATGGGCGAATCGATCGCGAACGGCTAACATTCCCGTCGCGGTAAACATCAGCGCGCGACAGTTTTGTAAACGAGGCTTTGTGAAACAAGTGCTTGCAATGCTCGATAGCACAAAGGCCAATCCGAAGAACCTCAGGCTGGAGCTTACCGAGAGCATGCTCGTGGATTGCATAGAAGCCGTTCCCAAAATGACGGAATTCAGATCCCTTGGAATCGGGCTTTCCCTTGACGATTTCGGCACTGGATTCTCATCCCTCTCCTATCTGAAGCGCTTGCCACTGGACCAATTGAAAATCGATCGGTCCTTCGTCCGAGACATAATTGCCGATCCCGGTAGCCGTGCCATTGCACAGGCCGTCATCTCTCTTGGCCGGGCGTTGGATTTGAGTGTGATTGCCGAGGGAGTGGAGACCGAAGAACAGCTTGATATTCTCGCCAACCTCGGTTGCAACTCATTTCAAGGCTATCTTTTCAGTTGTCCTCTGCCCTTGGAGGAGTTTGAACTCCTATTGCCAGTGCTCACTGAAATGTGCTCGGCTATCCTAATACAAAGCTGAAGAGCATCGAAACCATCGGGCGCGAATTCTGCTCGTAAAACACGACCTTTCAGCTGGAGATCGTTGACGTGGATTCACCTCCCTGCGGCCACGATATCGCCAACATCGCATCTTTCAACCGTAAGAATTGACGACTCAATTCGTCCATGCGGTTTGCAATCGCTTCCAGATCGCCAGTCTTGCCCGAATTCTCCATTTCAAACGCCAGGGCACGAAGTTGGTGGCCTCCGACGTTAGCCGCAGCACCCTTAATCAGGTGAGCCTGTCTTTCGGATCCTGCTGCGTCCTTCTCATCGACAAAATGTTGAAGCGCAACAATTTGATGCGGGATGTCCTCCAGGAAACCCTCCACAACAACCCGCGTTAGATCCTGATCGTTCATGAGCCTCTCCAGCATGCCCTCAAGGTCAAAGATTGGGAGTTGCGCAGATTCTACCGACGGTTGCCGTCCCGGTTTCCGGCTTAACACTACAGACCTGCTAACGTGGACTGGCAGCCAACGCTTGAGAGTCTCCTTGAGGGTCTCCGGGAAGACTGGCTTCGACAGATAGTCGTTCATACCCGCTGCCAGGCACTTTTCCCGGTGGACCGTTAGGGCGTGCGCGGTCATCGCGATCACCGGAATGCCATGATTGAGAACTACGGATTCGGAACTGCGAATTCGCCGGGTGGCCTCGAAGCCATCCATCTCTGGCATTTCAATATCCATGAGCACCAGGTCGTAAGCCACAGACTCGAGCAATTTAATCGCTTCGACTCCATTGAACGCAACGTCGACGCTCAGGCCCATTTTATTGAGAGTTCCTGTCGCAACTTTCTGGTTGGTGAGGTTATCCTCTACTACTAAAATGCGCGCGTCCTCGCTGCAAAATGGCCCCGGCGATTGACTAGTCACCGGGTCCGCCTGTGAGCTGCGGTTGCCCGCGCCCAACACGTCCTTTAGCAGACTCGCGAGGGCGGCCAGCAGTTCACGATTCCGCACGGGTTTGTTGATATGAAGGGCAAGCCCAAGCTCATCGTTAAGCGGAGCGCCATTTGATTTACCCAGTCCCTCCAGCATGACAATACGCAAGCCTCCCAATCGAGGATCGGCTTTGATGGCACTTGTCAGATCTTCGCCACTGGTATTCGACAACTGCGAGTCGATCACGGCAACCCGGAAGGGATCATTCTCGGCGACAGCATTCTGGATGGATCGAAGGGCAAACTCATAGTCCTCGGCTTGGGTCGAGCGCATGCCCTGAGAGGTCAGCCAACCTTCAATGATGCGGCGTCCGGCGGCGTTGCCATCCGCAATCAAGACGCGAACTCCCTGGAGGTTGCTGATCGGGAGACGTTCTATCCCAGAATGATGCCGTTTCTCGAATCGAGCCGTGAACCAGAACTCTGAACCCATCCCTTCCCGGCTAATTACACCGATCTCGCCGCCCATCAACTCTACCAGTTGTTTCGAAATAGCCAGACCTAGCCCTGTTCCGCCGTACACGCGAGTTGTGGAAGAGTCAACCTGACTGAACTTGTTGAACAGAATGCCGGTCTTATCTTCTGGAATGCCAATTCCGGTGTCGCGCACTGAAAACCTCAAATGAACATCGCTTTCGGTCTCCCCAACCAAAAGGATGTGTAGCACCACTTCGCCTGCGGGCGTGAACTTGATTGCATTGCTGAGCAGGTTGTTCAGGATCTGCTTCAGGCGGGTCGGATCGCCCCTCAAAAGAGTTGGGACTTCGGGGTCTATGTCGAAGAAAAGTGCTAGGCCCTTTTTCAACGCTCCTTCGCTGAGCGCGACCGCAAGATTATTTATTAACATCTGAAGATCAAAGTCTAAAGTCTCAAGTTCAGTCTTCCCAGCCTCAATCTTCGAGAAATCAAGGATCCGATTGATGAGCGAAAGCAACGACTCGCCGCTGTCGCGCAGACTTTCGAGATAGGACTCCTGCATCGCGTCAAGATGAGTACCCAGCAGCAGGTTCGTCATGCCGATGATTCCGTTCATGGGAGTGCGGATCTCATGACTCATTCTGGCAAGGAACTCGCTCTTGGCGTCGTTCGCTCTGGCAGCCTCCTGGGCGAGTTGGCTGGACCGAATGGTCTGCTCTTCAAGCCGTTGGTGGCTTGCCCAAATCTCATTGGCTGACCGCCGCTGCGCTGTGATGTCACGCGTGATCGAGAGAATGCAAGGCACGCCATCCGCTTCGATCACTGCTGCTGACATCTGTCCCCAAATCTCTTCGCCGTTCTTCTTTCTGAATTGGGCCTCCAGGCCCTGGCATTTCGAATTCTGGGCGAGACACTCAACCAGCCTTTGGCGATCCCGTGGATTCGCCCAGATGCCCAGTTCTGCTGAGGTTCGCCCGAGGACTTCGTGGCGCTCGTATCCCAGCGTATTTAGAAATGCCTGATTAACATCGACATATACTCCATTGTCTAAACGATTGATATTGACTGAATCCAGGCTTGTCTGGAATGCCGTGCGATAGCGCTCTTCGCTTAACCGCAACGCTTCCTGGGCCCTCGCCAACCGTAATTCGGATTCCTTCGCACTGGATATATCGCTTATGATTGAAAGGACGCATTTGACGCCGTCGAGTTCAATTAGCGATGCCGATATACTCAACCAGATGATCTCACCGTTCTTCTTTACATATTCTGTTTGCCAATCACGGAAGCTGGAATGTTCGCGAAGTGTACGCGCCATTTCATCTCTAATCTCTGGATTGACCCAGAAATTGAGTTCCTTAGATGTACGCCCCACTACACCATCGCGTTCGAACCCCATTAGAACGAGGAACGTCTCGTTGATATCGATATATTTCCCATCGCTAAATTGGCTGATCGCTATTCCATCGGGGCTGGTTTGGAACACTGTGCGATAATGCAACTCGCTTAGCCGCAGCGCTTCCTGGGCTGCGGCTAGGCGATCCTGGATGGCCTTAGTCTCGGTGATATCTCGGATAACGGACAGGATGCAGGCAAGGCCGTCAAGCTCGATCTTCGATGCCGTAAGCAAACACCAACGCAAAGATCCGTCCTTGCATCGAAATTGAATTTCCAGGTTCGCGCAGGCTGAACTGGAGCGCAAAACTTCAAGCAGATTCTGCCGGTCGGCGGGCTTGGCCCAGATGCCAAGTTCAAGCGCAGTGCGTCCGATGACTTCTTCGCGCGCGAAGCCCATGTTGCGGAGAAATGCGTCGTTCACATCGACGAACCTGCCATCGATCAAGTGGCAGATATCCACGGAATCGACATTCATTTGGAAGGCCGTCCGGTAGCGCAATTCGCTGGTTTCTAGCGCCTCCCGCATCACAGCCAGCTTCTGTTCCGCAACCTTGGACGCTGAAATATCCCGCGCAAAAGTGAATAGGCACTCGGTTCCTTCAATCTCAATCAATGTTGCGGACAATTGCATCCAGAAGAGCTCTCCGCTCCGCCTTTTTGACAGGAATTCGAAGTCCCGGATCCTGCCATTGCGGCGCACCAGGTCGGCGAAGGTCTGCCTGTCTGATGGGTCTGCCCAAATGCCGAGTTCCAGCGTTTTGCGGCCAATGAATTCCTCGCGCTCGAAGCCAGAGGAATCGGCGAAGACCTGGTTGGCGTCGAGAATAAGCCCGTCCTTCAACCGGGAAATCATGACCGCATCGGGGCTGGTCTGGAACACGGTTCTGTAGCGCGCTTCGCTCACCTGGGTCGCGAGAACGCTAGCTGCCAGCCGTTCCTCAGTTTTCTTGCGGTCGTTGATGTCCTCGACCACGGCTATGTAGTGAAGTGGATTCGTTTCGCCGTCGCACTGAACAGAAACTGTAATTCTGACCCAGGTCAGGCTGCCGTCCTTGCGGATGTAGCGTTGTTCCCAGATGGCCGGGACGCTGGCCCCGGCTGCCAGATGTTTCTGCATGCTCTGACTTTGGGTCCGATCCTCGGGCGCGGTGAACTGCTGGAAGTTCATGCCAAGAGTCTCATCCTGGGAGTAACCGACGATCTCGGCAAAGCGCTGATTACATTGCAGGAACTTGCCGTCGAATGCGACAAGAACGATACCAACTGCGGCTTGCTCGAATGTCGCCCGATAGCGCTCTTCGCTGTTTCGAAGTTCCGACAACACCAGCCGGTGTTCCGATATGTCCTGCAAGTGGCCGATTAGTCTGAAGACACGCCCGGTCCCGTCGCGGACCGCTTCTCCCTTTATTCGAGCCCAGCGCAAGGAACCATCCTGGTGTACAAACTGCAGCTCCAATTCGTAGGGTTCCCCTGTCGTGAGTGCGCGCTTTATCGCGGGTTCCAGGCGTTTCCAGCCTTCAGGGCTGTACAGATTAGCCCGCTCTGAATGGTTTGGAGCTGAACTCCCGGGATCCCTGCCGGTGACGCGATATAAACCGTCCGACCAAACGGTTGTGTTGGCGTCAACGTCCCAAACGGAACTGCCGGCAAGCGCCAGACGCTCTGCCTCCCTGAGCCGGGATTCCTTCTCCTGCAACGAGTCAAAGACGTCCTTGCGTTCGGTGATGTCCTGGACGGTTCCTCGCATCCTCAGGGGTTGTCCCTGGGCGTCGAAACTCAGTTGCCCCAGGCCGTGCACCCAACGCTCTTTGTGGTCAGATTGCCTGACGATCCGGTATTCCTTGTTGAAGGGCTGGCCCTTGCCCACCACTTCCTCGGCGAAATAGGCGGCCATCTGAATCCGGTCGGCGGGGTGAATCAAATTCGCCCATCCGGGCACTGTACGCTGATAATCTTTGTCGATTCCGAAAATCTCGTCCATTACTTCCGAACTGGTCCAGACACCGGCGCCGATGTCCAGGGCATAGCTGCCGAGCCCCGCAATCCTCTGCGCCTCTCTAAGGGATTCGGCGCTCTCGATCAGGGCTTGCTCGGCTTTCACGCGGCTGGTGACATCGTGGATGATGGATAACAGCAGGCACGCGCCTTCGACCTGGATTGGCGAGGAATAGACTTCGACCTCGCGAATCTGGCCGTCGGCAACGCGATGGCGAAACTGGAAGAAGCTCCGCTCCTCGTGAAGCGCGCGATCACGCTCCTGCGCGACATTCTCCGCGGGTAGAGAATTGATCCGATCGATGGACATACCGATCAACTGTTCGCTGGCAATGCCGTAGAACTGTAAAGCCGCTCGGTTGGCCGCAAGAATAGCTCCGCTGGAAGGCTCCAGCACCAGCATCACCGAGGCGCTCTCAGAAAAGAAGCTGCGAAAACGGGCTTCGCTCTCCTGCAGGGTCTGAACGGTCCGCCTGCGTTCGGTGATGTCTTCAATGAAGCCCTCGTCGATCAGGGACCTCCCATCGGCGTCGAGTACCTTTCGGCAATTGAGCGAGACCCAGATCGTTGATCCGTCTTTGCGCTTGTACTGGCATTCATAACCAACCACGACGCCCTGCTCTTCAAGCAGGCGGAGAAATCTCGCCCGCTCCTCCGGGTCCACCCACACATCGCGCGCCGAGTCCTTGACCGATGCGACGACTTCTTCCGGGGAGTCGTAGCCCAGCATCCTTGCTAGGGCAGGATTCGCCAGCAGATTCCGGCCCTCGAAGGTGGTCCGGAACATTCCTTCGAGCGCGCCGTCGAATATGTCGCGATACTTTTTCTCGGCCTCGCGGAGAGCTTTCTCCGCCGCCTTGCGCTGGGTAATGTCCTTGCCGAAGACGGAGACACCGATGGTTTTGCTTCCAACCCGAATGGGGTTGAGGGCCAACTCCAAGGTATTGCCGTCGGCAAGGAGAAGTTCCGTCCGGAAAGAGCCCTCGGCCAACGCACGGCCATAGAGCGGAGGCAAGAGCCCCATTCTTTCTGGTGGAACCAGGTCTTTCGGGCGCATCCCCAATGTGGGCCGAACGCCAAAAGCGGCTTCTATATGTTTACGCAATGCAGTATTGAATGCGATCAGGCGATGGTCAAGATCCACGGCCCATATGAGGTCGTCGGTACTTTCGATCAGGGCTGAGAGTTTGGCTTCAGCGTGATTGCCCATTTCGGTCTTTCTGCCACTTTCTGTCGATGAGTACCTTTCGAATGACTCTATGACGGGTCGTGGTCCCTCTATTGCAACGGCAGAGAGCGATCCTTCTTGAAATCCTGCAAATCCAAGCACTTAAAGCTAATTCGAGAATCCAGCTTCACCCAGGTTGATCAGTCCTTCGATCAACGCCAATCCTGGATATCTCCTTGGGAATTGATATCGCAGCGAATGAACCACCCTTCAGCCGATCGGTTCCGCGTCAGCGCCAGCTGAATATCTCAGTTCCGAAAACCCTGTAGAAAGTTCATGGAGTAATGGACGATCCGCAAGATTCATCCCTATTTCACCAATAACCAATGGCCCAATCGCGAGTGAGGATAGTTGCTTGAAAAGCGCGTCCGGATTTAGCTTAGACCGTTCGAGAATATCCTGGAACAAAGCTTTCATATAGCCGATATCTTCCGATTGGACGATTGCGCGCAGCTCGGGGATGGATCAGGATGCGCAGATTTCCCGCTGCATCCTTAAGCACAAGTACGATGACCGAGGCGATAAGTGACGAATCGCCGCTGCAGTCGCGCGGCCTGAACTCCAGGGTGCAGTACCCCAACTGGAGGCTTCCGTCTATTCTCAATCCACGTGCTTTCGAATCTGTTGGTCCGTTCATAAACATCGGACATCAAATCCATTGTGCCGAGCAAAACCTTGCGCGAGGCCAGCCTGTCCAGGCAATGCGCGAAACCATCGAGCGCCGATGTCGTTTTCCAATCTTCTGGTAATTCTTGCATTCGCTTCCAGAGCCGATCGACATCTATTGAACCTGCAACCCTTTGCATTTCCAGAAGATATTGCGAAGATACACCTTGATAGATGCGTAAATCAATGTAGCACGATGCGAAGAAGTGCGGTCGAAGTTCGCCTTTGGGACCTCCGAAGAGGTGTCCACCGTCGATAAAGGACGCTTCCAAGTCGCCACGGGTGGTTTCCAGGAAAATCGCTTGCCGGTTATCGGCATGCAGGGCGCAAATATCGATGAGCCAAGCCAGCCAGAAGCTCGGGAGGTTACGGACCCGTTTGAAGCTGGTCCCAGGCAGGATTTCAAACAGGCGAATCCCATCCCGGCCGAGGAATTGCGAGCCGAAACACAAGCCTGAATCCGGTCGAAGTCTCCCTTCCGAGGTCTCCAGCCAGCAGTCCGGATTTTGATCGAGGAAAGCGTCAGTTGCGAGCAGCGGCCTCCAACTAGGCACGGCCAGCCCGCAGGCGCGAAAGAGTTCGCCCCCGATGCTCTCGTTGAACGGCAGGTTGGAGCCTTGGAGATTATTGTTGAACTTGATGATGTAGAAAAGCCCATCATTTGCCTGTGCCAGAATGGGCTGCGAGCCTCCACGCATCTTCCGAATAAAGCGCGTGATAATTGAGTAGTCTTGCCCCGGTGCAGACATCTATTTCCCCCAAAAACCACAATGTGATGAACGTCACGTCATTTCACCGGTGGTTTTTGGGCTTAAACAGGCAATTCAAAAACCAAAGTGAAACAAAACCAATGAGAGGTTCCTCATTGTTCCATAGCTTTGAGCGCATATTGGCCCGAGTCACGCAATGTGAATCATGGCGCGGGCGTTTTCGATTGCGCTTTCAAGAGTCAGTAACATGACCTTAGTGCGCAGGCAAAATGCGCGCAAGATAAAACTTTGTGGAAATGTGTTACGAATGTAGCAAGCCGCGGCTAAGCGAAATCCGGGAAATCGCTTGGCAAGCACGCGATCGCCGACCGCAGACAACGCCTGCACATCTAATTCGAGGACGCCGTGGCTCCTGAGACAGCGCCGCTGAAGCTCAACACTCAGTGCACAACTGCGATTTCTGCACCAACAAAGGTAAGTATCACGTCGGAATGACAGCACAAGATCACAGCTATTGTGACCGCCGCCGGGGCCTGTTCGCAGTAGAACGAACCTCCGCGTTGCAAAACAAGTTTTTGGCTCTGTTTAGGGGGCCGAAGGCCTATGAGGGGGCTCAATTCTGCCACTCGTTATAGTCCAATGCTGCCAGCGGATAAAGCCCTGTGCTGCCACCCATCCACCAACTGCTTCAACGCCTCAATTTGGCACGGCTGGTCGTCGAGAAATTTTTCACAAATCGTGGCCACCAGGGCATACTCCGGATGCGATTTCTCTCGCCTGCAGGCATTTGTTAAGCGCTTCGCGCAGTTCATCCGTCGATATCGGCTTGGGCAGAAAGTCGTTCATCCCGGCGGCCAGACAATGTTCTTGCTCGTTCTGCATCACGCCGGCGGTCATCGCAATCACTGGAACGTGGTGATTGAGCACCCCAGACCGCGGATCGCGAATACGACGCGTTGCCTCCAGGCCGTCCATTACCGGCATTCGCATATCCATCAGAACAAGGTCGTATGCAATGGACTCCAGTGCGGTAACCGCTTCGGCCCCATTGACAACCGCGTCGGCGCGCGCCCCTAGCTTTTTGAGCATCGACAATGCCACCAAACGATTCGTAGGATCGTCTTCTGCCACCAGGATGCGTGAATCAATTACCGCGAATGGTTCGGATAGGCGCGGGCGCGTTTTTTCGGTCGGACGCCCGGCCTCGAAACCAAGCCGCACCGTGAACCAGAATTCCGAGCCTTTGCCCTCCTCGCTGGTCACGCCAACTTCTCCGCCCATAATTTCCGCCAATTGCTTCGAAATCGAAAGGCCCAATCCCGTGCCCCCGTACTTCCGCGTGGTCGATGCGTCCACCTGGCTGAAATCCTTGAAGAGTACGTTTAACTTGTCGTCCGGAATTCCAATGCCTGTATCGCGCACGCTGAAGCGGAGCACGCAATCGGCTTCCCGATATTCCTCCAGCGTGACAGTCACCGCAACCTCGCCCTCCTGCGTGAATTTGATCGCGTTGCCCGTCAGGTTGGCCAGAATCTGACGCAATCGTCCCGGATCGCCACGCAGCCATTTCGGCACATCGGCATTCGTGGTGCACCTCAACACAACTCCCTTAGCCTTCGCTGTCACCGAATGAATGACCACAAAATTGTCCAGTAGATTTCGAAGATCGAAATCGATCACCTCCAGGTTGACCTTCTTGGCTTCGATCTTCGAGAGATCGAGAATGTCGCTTATCAGTTGCAGGAGAGATTCGCCGCTGTCACGGATGACTTCCGCCATGCGGCTTTGCTCCTCCGTCAGGTCTGAATCCAGTAACAGCCCAACCATGCCGATCACCCCATTCATCGGGGTTCGAATCTCGTGGCTCATAGTGGCTAGAAACTCGCTTTTTGCGCGCGTGGCTGATTCGGCAGATTCCTTGGCCTTCTCAAGGGCTGCTTCTGTCTTCCTCCTGATGGCAATTTCTGCCTGCAGCGATTCGTTTAAGACCGCGAGTTCCCGCCCATCGCGGAGCCGGAGAATCCGCTCACGCAGCAGGAGTCCGCTGTCCATTTCCTGCTCCATCCATCGACGACTCAACCCGCGAACGGTTTCCTGCCATGCCTCAAAGGATTTCCTTGGATGCAGGCGGTCATGCTGGTCGGCCAAAACAGTTTTATTGGGATTACCGGCCCAGGTGATCGTCTCCACAAGCTCCCTGCGCAGCAAGAGAAGAAAATCTCCCCTGCCGTCCGCCATGCCATTCTTCGCCAGGCTGATGAAGAGCGCCCCGCTCACAAGACTCCGGTAGCCTGCAAGATCGGGATCCAGTTTGCCAAGCTCATTGCAAGATGCAACACCGCGCGACGCTCGCGTCCGTAATGTGCCGATCGCCTGAGCCAGCAACTCTGCTTCCACCGTGGATCCCAGAAAGACGAGGTCTCCGTCGATGCTTGCCATGAGCCCGTCGGTTTCGAACAAATCAAGCAGTCGCGCGCCTTTCGTTTGTACGGCACTTACGAGCGTTTCGGATGCTTCAATTTCAGCCATGACCTCGTCGAGCTTATCGCGGGCAGTCAACCGCGACTTCAACTCCGCATTGTCGGTCCGCAATGCTACCTGGGAAGCTAGATTCTGGCCAATCAGTTCGCACACCGAACGGGCAGGACCCATCACGCGATGCGCCTTGGGGCCATGGCAGGCAATCATCCCCCACAGCCGTCCCTTGACGATAATGGAAACCGTCAGGGATGATTGCACGCCCATGTTCCTCAGATACTCAAGATGAATCGATGAAGCGCTGCGTAACACAGAGTAGGTCAGATCCAGCGGCCTGCCCGTGAGCGGACTGATCGCTGGAATGATCGGTACTGGCGTTGCATCGACGTCTGCTATGGCCCGAATCACATTCAACTGAAAGAGCTTTCGTACTTGGGGCGGAATATCCCCGGCAGGAAATCGTAAGCCGAAATACGAAACCAGCGAGGAGCCGAGAGCCTCGGCGATAACTTCGCCAATCCACTCTTGATCGAAGCGATAGATCATCACGCGCTCGAAGCCGCTCAGTCTTCGAACCTCGGTTGCAGCCACCCGCGACAGCTCCGCAAGATCTGGCGCCGCCTTCATGCGCGAAAGTGGACCCTGGATGTGAGCGTCAAAGTCGAGCGGTTCGAAAGAATCTGCTCCGTCCAGGCGCTCGAGTTCCACTATCAGAACGGCGTCACACCGGTGGGCGGTGAACTGCATCTCCCGGAAACCCTCTGCTGTTGGCACGCGTACCCGCTTCGCACTGGCTTCCAGTCCAGACCTCAGTTGAGTGCGAAACGCCTCAAACTGTTCCGCCCCGAGCACCGGCTCAAAGCTGCGATCCAGAACGACTTTCGGAGACATCCCCAGTAAAGCAGAGACGTTGGCGCTGACCTGCCGCACGACCAGATCCGGTTCTGAAAGTGCAAAGAGCAATCCATGCGGCTGGATCTGCCCAATGTTCTGAACCTGTTCCTGCGCGCATCTCTCCAGGTCATTGGAGTCGACCTCACTGAATGCTGACATCAGCAGCCTCCACTTTGCGGCAGCGGCTCGGAAAACCACAGCGCAAACGCGCCGAATACTCCAACTGCCATCGCGCAAATCGCCTCCATTTCGTTGCTTTCGTTTTCTTCAAAATCTGCGCGGAACAAACTCCAGGCCGCTTGATATCTTCCCTCCTTATCGCCATAAAAACGAAAGCTGGCGCCGTCGCCGAGCACCGTCTGCAATTGCTTAACGATGATTCTTGCGCCCAGCGTCGACCCGAGAACCACATACGTAAAGCCGGGCAAGCCGCCGGGCACGATAGCCGGAAGCCCTTTGCATCGCTCGATCCCGTCAATGTCCTCCGCGGTCGCACCCATAGTTTCCAGATCCTCGCGAAGGTCGATCGATCTTCGATGCGACCATCGAGAACCCTCGACATCCGCCGCAATGGATGCGATGGAGTCGAGCGGCTCGAAAAAGCCATAGAGCCGGCTGATATGGCGCCGATACTCAGAAATTGTGTAGTCGCTGGCAAATAGACGCGACATTGCGGGGCTGCTGCCCAGACTTGCGTGAAGAGGTCGTGTGGCTTCTCGAACAGCTTCGAGCGTGCTTCTTACAGGCGATCTCGACAAACAATCAAGCAATTCTTGCCTCCAGACAACGCGGCCTAAGGGCTTCGAGCTTAAGGTCGAACCTAATGCGAGGCAATGTGCGTTGTCCTATGATCATAAAGCTTTTGGCTGGACGATGA
>CAWBIG010000058.1:0-106931 GCA_963788435.1 uncultured Acidobacteriota bacterium
CGATCTGGTTTCGGCCAGCACGGCATCGATCACGTTGACCCTCTCAGGCGGGGGAGGAGCCGGCACGCTCACCTGCAACACCAATCCGTTGGCCGCGGCATCCGGACTAGCCGAGTTTTCGGGCTGCCTGGTCAGTCCGGCATCCACCACCCAGTATTGTCTGGTCGCGTCTTCGCCGGGCCTCACGTCCACTGGCGCTTCCGCCGCTTGCTTCTATATTTCGAATTCGGCGAACGCCGGCAACTCGACGGTGATCTCGAGCGTGGTACCCCCAGCGACGGTGCTGGACAACGGCGTAGCGACCGCGACGATTACGGTGACGCTGAAGGATTCCAGCGGCAACCCGGTGCCCAGCAAGACGGTGACGCTGGCTCAGGGCACCGGCACCAGCTCAACGATTTCTGCTGCAAGCGGCGTCTCGAGCGCCGCCGGTGTTGTCACCTTCACGGTGTCAGACACGCACGCGGAGACTGTAACCTACACGGCTACCGATGTCACTGACGGAATCGTGGTGGCGGAAACTGCCCAGGTGGCCTTCGCGGCCGGCGCCGTCAGCACCACCCGCTCGTCGGTAAGCGCGAGCCCGACCAATGTTACGGCGGACGGGGTCTCATACTCGACCATTACGGTCACGCTGGAGGATTCAAGCGGCGATGCTGTGAGCGGCAAGGCGGTGACGCTGGCTGCGACCGCTTGCACGACAACCTGCACACCAGCCATCGGCAGTTCAGTCATCACAGCGGTCAGCGCGACGACCAACTCCAGCGGCCAGGCAACGTTTCAAGTAGCCGACGCGACGGTCCAAAACGTGACCTACACAGCGACGGACACAACCGATTCAATTACCTTGACGACGCATACCGTCACGGTGGACTTCCTTACGGGCGGCACCGCCGTGGCCCTTACGTTTACCACGACGCCTCCGGCTACAGAGCCTGACAATGGAACGTTCAGCATTGCGGCAACCAGCAACGGAGGCACGAACGACCGCGGTGCGATAACCTACAGCGTCAGCGGCGTCTGCACACTCGCCGGCACCAACGTGACCATGACCGCGGGCACGGGCACCTGCACGGTGACGGTCACCCAAGCGGCCTATCACTATACCGGCAGCCCCGCCACCTACTACAACAGTGCCCTGCTTAGCGCGACCGTGACTGCCGGGCAGGCCACTCCGACCTCGCTTACGGTTACCGGCGCTCCTGCGTCGGCAGCCTATAACACGTCCTTCACGGTGAGCTCCACTACCGTGGTCCCCACGGGCGGCGCAACCGACACCGGTGCGATCACCTTTGCGGCCAGCGGCGCCTGTTCCGACGTTAGCGGAGGCAATACGATACTGATGACCGCAGGTACGGGCACCTGCTCGATCACGGCGACCCAGGCCGCCGACTCGAATTACAACACCATCACCTCACCCGCCGTCACGGTTTCCGCAACTCCCGCTACGGCGACGGTGGCGGTGAACTGCCCGACAGGTGCTGTCTATGACGGCTCCGCGTTCGGCACCGCGGGCGCATGCACCGCCATGACCACTCCGTCCGGCCTAACCGTCGACTTGACCTATAACGGCAGCGCGACCCAGCCGGTCAATGCGGGAAGCTACACGGTGGTGGGCACCATCGACACCACCAGCCAAAGCAACTATACAGGGACCTCTACTTCGCAGACCTTCGTGATCAGCCCCGAGCCGGTAACAGCGGTTGCGGGCAGTTTCTCCACCGCTTATACCGGCTCAGTTATTCCGGTTCCCAACTGCCAGTTGACGGGGAATTTCACGGCCAACCTGACCTGCGCCGACAATCCAACCGGGGAGACGGAAGTAGGCACAGGCGTAGTCGCGCCCGTCGTGACCTACGGCACGGACGTGGCAGCTAACTACACGATCAACGCGGTCAACGGTACGTGGACGATCACTCAGAATTCGTCGTCAGTATCCCTGGTCTGCACGTCGCCAGACACTTATACTGGCTCGGCGATAGAGCCGTGCACGGCGACGGTTACGGCGCCGGGCCCGGCCCTGACAGCCACCATACAGTACGCGAACAACATCAATGTGGGCACGGGATCGGCCGTTGCCACGTTCGCGGGCAATACCGATGTTACGTCGAGCAGCAGCACCCTTCAGACCTTCCAGATCACGGCGCTGGCGGAGACCATCACGCTGGGGAACCTGACGGAGGCCTACACGGGCAATCAAGCTGCGGTAACGGTTACGACGGCCCCGGTCGCGGGGCTGGCCTACACCATCACGTACGAGGGCACCGGCGGCACAACCTATGCGCTGACCTCGACCCCGCCGACCGAGCCGGGCACTTACACGGTTGTAGCCACCATCACGGCTCCCAACTACGCAGGCATGGCAACCGGGACGTTGACCATCGGTCCGATCGCTCCCCCGATGATCCTCAGTCTTGACGGAGGCAGCTCGAATCCGTCCGTGTATGGCACGGCAGTGGCTTTCGATCTGGATGTGAATAATGGAGCGGCGCCGGCCCCCTGCCCCACGGGAACGGTGCAGTTCTATGTGAACGGTACGGCATCGGGATCGCCGGTGACCCTGCCCACTAACTGCGATTCGTCCCTGTTCTATCAGATTGCGGATCTCCCGGAGGGCGCGGATACCATCTATGCGGTTTACAGCGGCGACGCGAACTATCCCGAGACCGCATCTACTATCGTTGGTGGGCCTGCCGCTTCAACTACGCCCGACCCGTTGACCCAGAACGTGTCGGCAGACACCACAGGGGTGAGCCTGACCAGCACGGCAACCACCATCAACGTAGGCGGAGCGGTAACTTTCACGGCGACGATAACGCCGGTGACGCCGATCGATGGTACCGCTGCCGCTCCCAAGGGCACAGTGTCGTTCTATGAATGCCCCAGCACTGCTACGACCTGCGATAACACGAACGGCACCTTGATGGGCAGTGCCGTAGCTGTATCGAGCACAGCGCCCTACATAGCTCAATTGACCATTTCCACTCTGGCACAGGGCTCGTACGTCATTGGCGCCACCTATACTCCTACGAGCGGCGACGGCGAGTATGCCGGCAGCAGCGCGACCATTGACCTGACGGTGACGGTGACTCCGATCGCTACGGAGCTCACCTGGAACACTCCCGATCCCATCGTCTATGGAACGGCATTGAGTGCGACGCAGTTGGATGCCACGGCGACGGATCCGACGACTGACCCGCCGGCTACGGTGCCCGGCACCTTCCTCTACACCCCGGGATTGAATACTGTCCTCGACGTGGGCTCGACGACCCTGCAAGTGACCTTCACGCCCACGGACTTAACGAAGTACGCGACGCAGCAAGCCTCGGTAACGCAGTTCGTAACGGCGGCAACGCTAACGGTGACTGCGGACAATATGTCGATGCCTTTCGGTGGGCCTATTCCGACGTTTACCTATGAGATCACCGGATATGTGAACTCGGACACGTCCTCGGTAGTGAGCGGCGTGCCCACGTGCACCACAACGGCAACTGTGACCAGCGATGTCGGAACCTATCCGATCACCTGCACGCTGAATACGCTGAAGGCATCCAACTACACCTTCACGTTCATACCCGGCACACTGACGGTGACGGCGGGGACCACACTCACGATCGCGACCTTGCCGACGGCCAGCAACATCGTCTACGGCCAGGTTCTGGCTTCGTCGATTCTGACGGGCGGCACCGCTACCTTTGGTGGGACAGCCGTTCCCGGCACGTTCGCCTGGACCACGCCGTCGACAGCTCCCCCCGCGGGGACGGCTTCTTACAGCGTGACCTTCACGGCCACGAGTTCGAGCGATTACAACACCGCAACCGGGATGGTCAGCGTTATCGTGGCCAAGGCGGATCCGTCGATTGCAACTTTGCCGACAGCCGCCCCCATTTCCGCTGGGCAGGCTCTGTCCGCGTCGGCGCTCACAGGCGGCACGGCTACCTTTGCCGGCAATAACGTTCCCGGCACGTTCGCCTGGACCACGCCGGCTCTAACTCCCGGTTCGGGTACGGATTCAGAGAGCGTGACCTTCACGCCCACCGACGCCACCGACTACAACACGGTAACTACCATTGTTTCAATTACGGTAAACAACAAGTCCACGCCAACGATTACGACCTTGCCGACAGCCAGCGCCCTCACCTACGGGCAGGCTCTGTCCGCGTCGACGCTGACGAACGGCGTGGCTTCCGTTGCCGGTACTTTCGCCTGGACCAATCCGACGACAGTTCCCGTTGCGGGTGCGGATCCGGAAAGCATAACCTTTACACCTACCGACACGACTGACTACAACACGGCGACCGGGTCTGTCACGGTTACGGTGGCCAAGGCGACGCCGACGGTATCGACCTTGCCGACAGCCAGCGCCCTTTCTTTGGGCCAGACCCTGGCCGCCTCGACGCTAACGGGCGGCGCGGCCACCTCTGGCACTACAGCCGTTCCCGGCACATTCGCCTGGACCACGCCGTCTACAGCTCCGCCTGCGGGTGCGGATCCGGAGAGCGTGACCTTCACCCCAACCGATACGAACGACTACAACACGGCGACCGCCAACGTCACGGTTACGGTGAACAACAAGACGACACCGACGATTACGACCCTGCCGACAGCCAGCGCCATCATTTACGGCCAGACTTTGGCCGCGTCGGTGCTGACGGGCGGCGCGGGTTCCGTTGCCGGCACGTTTGCCTGGACCACGCCAACAACAGTTCCTGGCGCGGGTACGCCTTCGGAGAGCGTGACCTTCACGCCTACCGATACCACCGACTACAACACGGCGACCGGTACGGTCACGCTTACGGTGAGCAAGGCCACCCCGACCGTGTCGACCTTGCCGACGGCCAGCGCCGTCTCCTCCGGCCAGACTCTGGCCTCCTCGACGCTGACGGGTGGCGCGGCCACCTATAACACCACTGCAGTTCCCGGTTCGTTCGCCTGGACCACGCCGACGACAATTCCCCCTGTGGGTGCGGATGTGGAGGGCGTAACCTTTACGCCCACCGATACGACCGACTACAACACGGTGACGACTACGGTCACGGTTACGGTGAACAACAAGACGACGCCGACGATTACGACCGAGCCAACAGCCAGCGCCATTACCTACGGCCAGACTCTGGCCTCGTCGACGCTGACGGGCGGCGCGGGTTCCGTTGCCGGCACGTTCGCCTGGACCAACCCGACGACAGCTCCCGGCGCAGGCACGCCTTCAGAGAGCGTGACCTTTACGCCTACCGACACGACCGACTACAACACGGCGACCGGTACTGTCACGCTTACGGTGAACAAGGCCACACCGACGGTGACGACCTTGCCGACGGCCAGCGCCCTCTCGTTAGGCCAGACCCTGGCCTCGTCGACGCTGACGGGCGGCGTGGGCTCCGTTCCTGGCACGTTCGCCTGGACTACGCCGACTACAGCTCCGCCTGCGGGTGCGGATCCGGAGGGCGTGACTTTCACACCCACCGATACCACCGACTACAACACGGCGACCGGTACGGTCACGGTTACGGTAAACAGCAAAACGACGCCGACGATTACCACCTTGCCGACAGCCAGCGCCATCATCTACGGCCAGACTTTGGCCGCGTCGGTGCTGACGGGCGGCGCGGGTTCCGTTGCCGGCACGTTCGCCTGGACCACGCCGACAACAGCTCCTGGCGCGGGTACGCCAACAGAGAGCGTGACCTTCACGCCCACCGATACGACCGACTACAACACGGCGACCGGTACTGTCACGGTTACGGTGAGCAAGGCCACCCCGACGGTGTCCACCTTGCCGACGGCCAGCGCCATCTCGTCCGGCCAGACCCTGGCCTCGTCGACGCTGGCGGGCGGTACGGCCACCTATAACACCACTACCGTTCCCGGCGGGTTCGCCTGGACCACGCCTGCGACGGTTCCCCCTGTGGGTGCGGATGTGGAGAGCGTAACCTTTACGCCGACCGATGCGACCGACTACAACACGGTGACCGCTACGGTCACGGTTACGGTGAACAACAAGACGACGCCGACGATTACGACCTTACCGACAGCCAGCGCCATTACCTTCGGCCAGACTCTGGCCTCGTCGACGCTGACGGGCGGCGCGGGTTCCGTTGCCGGCACTTTCGCCTGGACCACGCCGACGACAGCTCCTGGAGCGGGCACGCCTTCAGAGAGCGTGACCTTTACGCCGACCGATTCGACCGACTACAACACGACGACCGGTACGGTCACGCTTACGGTGAACAAGGCCACGCCGACGGTGACGACGTTGCCGACGGCCAGCACCCTCTCCTTAGGCCAGACCCTGGCCTCGTCGACGCTGACAGGCGGCGTTGGCTCCGTTCCCGGCACGTTCGCCTGGACCACGCCGACGACAGCTCCGCCTGCGGGTGCGGATCCGGAGGGCGTGACTTTCACACCCACCGATACTACCGACTACAACACGGCGACCGCTACGGTCACGGTTACGGTGAACAACAAGGCCACACCGACCATTACGACCTTGCCGACAGCCAGCGCCATCATCTACGGCCAGACTTTGGCCGCGTCGGTGCTGACGGGCGGCACAGGCTCCGTTGCCGGCACGTTCGCCTGGACCACGCCGACGACACTTCCTGGTGCGGGTACGCCTACGGAGAGCGTGACTTTCACGCCCACCGATACCACCGACTACAACACGGCGACCGGTACTGTCACGGTTACGGTAAGCAAGGCCACCCCTACGGTGTCTGTCTTGCCGACGGCCAGCGCCATCTCCTCCGGCCAGACCCTGGCCTCGTCGGCCCTGACGGGTGGCGCGGCCACCTATAACACCACTGACGTTCCCGGCTCGTTCGCGTGGACCACGCCGGCGACAGTTCCCCCTGCGGGTGCGGATGTGGAGGGCGTAACCTTTACGCCCACCGATACGACCGACTACAACACGGTGACGACTACGGTCACGGTTACGGTGAACAACAAGACGACGCCGACGATTACGACCGAGCCAACAGCCAGCGCCATTAACTACGGCGAGACTCTGGCCTCGTCGACGCTGACGGGCGGCGTGGGTTCCGTTGCCGGCACGTTCTCCTGGACCACGCCGACGACAGCTCCTGGCGCGGGCACGCCTTCAGAGAGCGTGACCTTTACGCCGACCAATACGACCAACTACAACACGACGACCGGCACCGTCACGCTTACGGTGAACAAGGCTACGCCGACAGTGACGACGTTGCCGACGGCCAGCACCATCTCCTTAGGCCAGACCCTGGCCTCGTCGACGCTGGCGGGCGGCACCGCCTCCGTTCCCGGCTCGTTCGCCTGGACCACGCCGACGACAGCTCCGCCTCTGGGTGCGGATCCGGAGAGCGTGACTTTCACACCCACCGATACCACCGACTACAACACAGCGACCGCTACGGTCACAGTTACGGTAGACAGCAAAACGACGCCGACGATTACGACCTTGCCCACAGCCAGCGCCATCGTCTACGGCCAGACTTTGGCCGCGTCGGTGCTGACGGGCGGCACAGGTTCCGTTGCCGGCACGTTCGCCTGGACCACGCCTACAACAGTTCCCGGTGCGGGCACGCCTACGGAGAGCGTGACCTTTACGCCCTCCGATACCACCGACTACAACACGGCGACTGGTACTGTCACGCTCACGGTGAGTAAGGCCACACCGACGATTACGACCCCGCCGACGGCCAGCGCCATCTCCTCAGGCCAGACTCTGGCCGCGTCGACGCTGGCGGGCGGCGTGGCTTCCGTTCCCGGCACGTTCGCCTGGACCACGCCGGCGACAGTTCCCCCTGTGGGTGCGGATGTGGAGAGCGTAACCTTTACGCCCACCGATGCGACCGACTACAACGCGGCGACCGTTACTATCACCATTACGGTGAACAACAAGTCGACGCCGACGATTACGACCCTGCCGACTGCCAGCGCCCTCACCTACGGCCAGGCTCTGTCCGCGTCCACGCTGACCGGCGGCGTGGGATCCGTTCCTGGCACGTTCGCCTGGACCACGCCGACCACAATTCCCGGTGCGGGTGCGGATCCGGAAAGCGTGACCTTCACGCCCACCAATACCACCGACTACAACACGGTGTCCGGTACTGTCACGGTTACGGTGAACAAGGCCACGCCGACGGTAACCGTCTTGCCGACAGCCAGCACCATTTCTGTTGGCCAGACCCTGGCCTCGTCGAACCTGACGGGTGGCACTGCTTCCGTTCCCGGCACGTTTGCCTGGGCCACGCCGACCACAGCTCCTCCTCTGGGCGCGGATCCGGAGAGCGTAATCTTCACGCCCACCGATACCACCGACTACAACACGGCAACCGCTACTGTCACGGTTACGGTGGACAGCAAAGCGACGCCGACGATTACGACCTTGCCGACAGCCGGCGCCATTATCTACGGCCAGACTCTGGCCTCCTCGACGCTGACGGGTGGCTCGGGATCCGTTCCCGGCGCGTTCGCCTGGACCACGCCGACAACAGTTCCCGCTACGGGCGCGGATGTGGAAAGCGTCACCTTCACGCCGACCGATACCACCGACTACAACACGGTGACCGGCACGGTCACGGTTACGGTAAGCAAGGCGACCCCGACGGTGACGGTCTGGCCGACGGCCGCCGCCATCTCCGTCGGCGAGACTCTGGCCTCGTCGGCGCTGGCCGGCGGCACCGCTTCCGTTCCCGGTACATTCGCCTGGACCACGCCGACGACTGCTCCGGCTCTGGGGACCACTGCGGAGAGCGTGACCTTTACGCCCACCGATACGACTGACTACAACACGGTTGCCGGTACTGTTTCGGTCGTCGTGAACAACAAGACCACACCAACGATTACGACCTTGCCGACAGCCAGCGCCCTTACCTACGGCCAGACTCTGGCTTCGTCGACCCTGACGGGCGGCGTGGGTTCCGTTGCCGGCACATTCGCCTGGACCACGCCAACCACATCTCCCCTTGCGGGCGCGGACCCGGAGAGCGTGACCTTCACGCCCACCAATACGACCCTTTACGACACGGTCGCCGGTACCGTCACAGTTACAGTGAATAAGGCCACGCCGACGGTAACGGTCTTGCCGACAGCCGGCGCTCTTTCTGTCGGCCAGGCACTGTCCGCGTCGGTGCTGACGGGTGGCACAGCTTCCGTTCCCGGCACGTTCGCCTGGACCGCCCCGGGGACGATTCCCGTAGCGGGTGCGGATCCGGAGAGCGTTACCTTTACGCCTACAGATACCATCGACTACAACACGGCAACTGCTAATGTCACGGTTAACGTAGGCAACCTGAAGACGCCGACAATCACGACCTTGCCCACAGCCAGCTCTATCGTCTACGGCCAGACTCTGGCCTCGTCGGTGCTGACGGGCGGCAAGGGTTCCGTTGCCGGCACATTCGCCTGGACCAACCCGACAACAGCTCCCACCGCGGGTGCGGATCCGGAGGGCGTCACCTTCACGCCGACCGATACCACCGACTACAACACCGTTGCCGGTACAGTCACGGTTACGGTAACCAAGGTGACACCGACGGTGACCGCCTGGCCCACTCCCAGCGCCATCGCCCCCGGCAATACTTTGGCCTCGTCGACATTGACGGGCGGTACGGCTACCTATAACGGCAATCCTGTTCCCGGCACTTTCGCCTGGACCACGCCGACGATCGCTCCCGCTACGGGTTCGGATGTGGAGAGCGTCACCTTCACGCCCACCGATGCCACCGACTACAACACAGTCCTCGGTCCCGTCACGGTCTTGGTGAATAACAAGACCACACCGACGGTGACGACCTGGCCGACACCCAGCGCCATTACCTTCGGCCAGACTCTGGCCGCATCGACGCTGACGGGTGGCACCGCTTCCGTTGCCGGCACCTTCGCCTGGACCACCCCAACAACAGCTCCCATTGTGGGTGCGGATGTGGAGAGCGTCACCTTCACGCCCACTGATACCACTGACTACAACACGGTCACCGGTAGTGTTACGGTCACGGTTAGCGTAGGCAACAAGACCACACCGACGGTGACGAAGTGGCCGACAGCCGGCGTCATCTATATCGGTCAAACTCTTGCCTCGTCGGTGCTGACGGGCGGCACGGCATCCGTTGCCGGCACGTTTGCCTGGACAACGCCGACGACAGCTCCCCCTGCGGGTGCGGATGCGGAGGGCGTGACCTTCACGCCGACCGATACCGCCGACTACAACACCGTTGCCGGTTCGGTCACGGTTACGGTGAACACCGCCACCGGCAAAGTGCTGACGGTGGCGGCGAATAGCCAGTCGCGCACCTACGGGGCGGCTAATTCGGCGCTGACCTATGCGATCACTGGATTTGTGAACGGGGATACCATCGCGGTGGTGAGCGGCAAAGCCGCCTGCACGACGACGGCCGCGCCGGCGAGTGCGGTTGGAAAGTACCCAATCACCTGCACCCAAGGGACGCTGTCGGCAACCAACTACACGTTCCAGTTCATTAGCGGCAGCTTTGCGGTGACGGCAGCGCCCTTGGCACTTGTGGCGAACGATGTCACCCGCGTTTATGGAGATGCTAACCCGGCATTTACCGGGAAGGTGACTGGAGCAGTAAACGGCGATACGTTTACTGAGAGCTTTACAACTTCCGCCACAACCACCTCGAACGTCGGAACATACCCAATCGATCCCAGCGTGAAGGGCACTAATCTGGCTGACTATGTCCCCACGGCGCAAGAAGGAGCGCTTACGATTTCTCAGGCGGATACTACGACAACGGTGAAGCCAAGTAGTTCCTCTGTAAATCCGGGACAGAGCGTCACCCTGACCGCTAAGGTCGTTTCAGCCACGACCGGTACACCAACAGGATCCGTGTCCTTCTACGAGGGCACCACCCTGTTGGGTACCGGAACGTTAGCCTCGGGAACAGCAGAAATAAGCACCACGTCCCTGACTCCCGGAGCAACCAATTCCATCGAGGCTGTATATAGCGGCGACGACAACTTCATCACCAGCGTCTCCTCAACATCTGTGGTCGAGGCTTCGCTGGACTTTACTCTCGCCATCTCCGGAGCGGCTAGCGCAACCGTGAATCAAGGAAGTGCAGCCACTTATAAGGTGACCGTTAATCCGCTTTATGGAAGCTACCCGGGCCCGGTAAGTTTCGCAGCCGTTGGTGCGCCGTCGAGTGCGACGGTCGCATTCAGCCCCGCGACGATTCCGGCCAGCGGTGGCAACACCACGGTGACTCTAACCATTACAACCAGCGGTTCGGCGAACCTGGCCCCCGCAGACACTGGAACCAAGCGGTCTCCTTTGGCTTGGGCTCTCCTCCTCATCCCGTTGCTTGGCTTGAGAAGGATGCGTCGGCAGGGTCGCAGACTCAGCAGGTTGGCTACCTTGCTTCTGCTTCTCGGCTGCACACTAGCGGGAGCTTTGGTGACTGGATGCGGAAGCAGCGTCAGTCTGATCGAGCACGACTACTCGGTAGTTGTGACTGCGACCAGTGGAAATGTAATACACAACATTCCAGTAACCCTGGATGTTCAATAGCCCCATGAGGAGCAAGGCGGCGCTCATCAACCTTCCTGGCCGCCTGCTCCTCGCAGGAGTTAATGCGACGATTCCCCCTGTGGTGCAGCTTGCACCACAGGGGAAATCATCGCGCAGAGCACTTTGGACCGGTTGGACATGCAGTTCACAAAGCCGCCCTTATCATTCCCAGTAACTCCTCGTCGGTGAGCGGAAGCGGATTCGCCTTCATGCTGCTGGAGCGGGCTGCCTTTTTCACCACTCGCGGCAGATCGGATTCGCCGATTCCCCACGCGCGAAGGGGTGCGATGTTGAGCTCGGCTGAAAGCGCTAACACCCACTCAATGCCGTCCTCCGCTGTCGCGTCTGCCCGTCCGGTAAGCTGGCGCGCAATGGTCGCGTAGCGCTCCAGCGCTGGGTGCTGCGGAGCGCGCTCTCTCAACGCAGCCACATTGGCTGCCATGCCGTGCGGCAACAGCGCGGCGCAGAGTGCGCCGTGTGGCGCGTTCCATTGGCCACCAAGCGGCGCCGCAAAACCATGCACCACGCCCAGTCCAGCGTTGGCCAACGCGAGCCCGCCGAACAGGCTCGCCAACGACATATCCCGCCGAGCGTCCCGGTCCAATCCATCACGGTACGCACGGCCCAGCGCCCCGGCCACGCGCTTCAGCCCCTCCGCGCAAATCGCATCCACCAGCGGATTGCCGCGCGCGCTCACATACGGCTCGATGAGCTGTGTCAGAGCGTCAAGGCCGGTGCTCGCAGTAACCGCAGGCGGCAGGCCGTAGGTCAGCTCGGGATCCACCACCGCAACCTGCGGCAGCATCAGCGGACTGCGCATGCTCGCCTTTACGCCGTGCTCCGTGGATCCCAGCACCGCGTTGCGCGTCACTTCGCTGCCGGTGCCCGCCGTGGTTGGCGCCGCGATGAACGGCAGCGGCGCATCCGCAATCGCCCGTCCCTTGCCCACCACTTCCAGAAACTCCAGCGGCTCGCCGCCGTTGGTGGCCACGGCCGCAATCGCCTTGCCCGCGTCAATGGCGCTGCCCCCGCCTATTGCGATCACCACATCGCAGCCGGCGTCCTTCACGTGCCGCGCGCCTTCGCGCACCAGCTCCACCGTCGGCTCCCCAGGCACGGCAAATACTTCTGCTGAAAGAGCCGCAACCACCGCAGCCGCGCGTTCCCTCCCCGCTCCCGTCACCACCAGCGGCCGGGTGCCCAGTGTGCCAACCAGTTCAGGAAGGGTGGCGGCTGTCCCTTCGCCGAACACGATTCGCGTTGCGGTTGCAAACTCGAATTGCATGGAAGCTACCAGCCCTGCGGCTCGGGGAACACCGTGCTGTACTTCACGCTGTGGCGCGGCTCGGCCATCATTGCAGCAACCGTATCGCGCCACTTCGCGTAATGAGTGGTCTCTTTGTGGGCGGCCGCCGCTTCTGGCGTGCGGTAGACCTCGGTCAGCACAAACCGGGTTGCATCGTCCTGCTGCTCTATCACGTCAAAGCGCGCGATGCCGGGCTCCTGCACGCTGGCACGGGCGTTCTCTTCGGTTGCCTTCCTGAACTCCGCCACAAATTCCGGCTTCACATGCACATGGACGTGAACAATCAGCATTGGACCTGCCTCGGCTTCCTGCCGTTAGAGTTTCACCCGCAACTCGCCGCCTTCCACTCTCGCCTCAAGAACTTCAGCCTTCAGAGTGGGCTCGCCTTCCGCTTCTCCCGAGTGCAGATCGAAGGCGTAGGAGTGCCACGGGCAAACCACGCGACCGTGTTCGATCATACCCTCGGCCAGCGGTCCCCCTTCGTGAGGACACGTGCCGTCCAGCACGCAGATGGCACCTTCAACGTTGGCCACGCAAATCGCGCGCCCATTCGCCGTAAACTCGCGCAGGCTCCCTGGCTGCGGCAGTTCAGTCTGTGCGCAGATGCGCATGAATTCGCTCATGGAAACTCCTTTCTCAAACGCACACGCCCAGTTCTATTTTGCAGCCTTCTTCTCGATCTTCGCCCAGGTATCCTTCAGCGCCAGCGTCCGGTTAAACACCAGCTTGGCCGCCGTCGAATCCGGATCGAGACAGAAATACCCCACGCGCTCAAACTGGAATCGGTCACCCACCGCCGCTTTCTCGAGCGATGGCTCCAGTTTCGCGTCCGCCAGCACTTCAAGCGAGTCCGGGTTTAGATTGTCCAGAAAGCTGCCGCCCTCCGCATAGTCATTGGGATCGGGCTTGGTAAACAGTTTGTCGTAAAGCCGGACTTCGGCTGAAATCGCGTGCGCGGCTGAAACCCAGTGCATGGTCGATTTCACTTTGCGTCCATCCGGCGAGTTGCCGCCGCGGCTAGCCGGATCGTAGGTGCAATGCACCTCGGTCACATTGCCCTGGCCGTCCTTCACCACGCTCTTCGCGGTGATGAAGTACGCGTTGCGCAGCCGCACTTCCTTGCCCGGGGAAAGCCGGTAATACTTCGGAGGCGGTACCTCGCGGAAGTCGTCCTGCTCAATGTAAATCTCGCGGCTGAACGGGACCCGGCGCATCCCGGCAGAAGCATCTTCGGGATTGTTCGCCACCTCGACGTATTCGACAGGATCCGTATCTGGGCCCTCAGGATAGTTGTCGATCACCACTTTCAGCGGGTGCAGCACCGCCATCGCGCGCCGCGCGCGCCGGTTCAGGTCGTCGCGCTGGAAGTGCTCCAGCATCTCGATATCCGTAATTCCGTTCGTTCGTCCCACGCCGGCCACGGCGACGAACTCGCGAATCGCCTCGGGCGTAAATCCGCGCCGACGCAGGCCGGAGAGCGTAGGCATGCGCGGATCGTCCCAGCCGTTCACGCGCTGCTCCTGCACAAGTTGCAGCAGCTTGCGCTTGCTCAGCAGCGTGTACGTAATGTTGAGCCGGTCGAATTCAGTCTGCTGCGAAGGAAAGATGCCGAGATTCTCAATGAACCACCGATAAAGCGGCTGGTGGTCGGCAAACTCGAGCGAGCACATCGAGTGGGTCACGTTCTCAATCGAGTCCGACTGCCCGTGCGCGTAGTCGTACATCGGGTAGATGCACCACTCGTTGCCGGTGCGGTGATGCTCGGCATGCAGGATGCGGTACATCACCGGATCGCGCAGATTCAGGTTCGGCGACGCCATGTCGATCTTGGCCCGCAGCACGCGCGACCCATCGGCGAACTCGCCGTTCTTCATGCGCTGAAATAGGTCCAGATTCTCGTCGATAGCGCGATTGCGGTAGGGCGAGTCCTTGCCCGGTTCGATCAGCGTGCCGCGATACTGCCGAATCTCGTCCGCCGTGAGGTCATCCACATACGCCTTGCCCGCTTTGATGAGCTTGAGTGCCCACTCGTAAAGCTGGCCGAAATAGTCGGAGGCAAAGCACAGCCGCTCCCAGTCGAATCCGAGCCAGCGGATGTCCTTCTGGATGGAGTCGACGTACTCCTGCTCTTCCTTTTCGGGATTGGTGTCGTCAAATCGCAGGTTGGTCTTGCCGCCGAACTCATCCGCCAGCCCGAAGTCGAGGCAGATGGCCTTGGCATGCCCGATGTGGAGATAGCCGTTCGGCTCCGGCGGAAACCGCGTTTGGATGGTCGCATCGCCAAACTTCCGCGTGCGCACATCTTCGGCAATGATGTCGCGAAGAAAATTGGAGGGGTTGCGAACTTCCGGGATTTCCGCGTTTGAGTCTGTCGTGACTTCCATGCCATATATTGTTCCACGCCAGGGCTTGTGCTCAATAAGAGCCGCGCGGAAGTCTGCGCCTCAACCTGCCACCACAATTGGGTGTCTCCAAGGTCGGAGAATCCGGACCTGGAGTCGCGGCTTGCTTAGCTGGGCCGTCGGGTTATTCCCACGGATTGATGACGCGCACGCCGGTATGCTCAAAGTGGCTCACATTGCGCGTCGCCACGGCAAAGCCGCGCGCTGCGGCGCATGCGGCAATGTAAGCGTCGGGCGCGACGGCCCTTTTGCCCTTCTTCTCGCAGCGCGCCGCGATGATAGCTAATTGATCGGCAGCAGCCCCATCGAAGCTGAGCATCCGGTCCTCGAACAGTTTGAGCACCCGATCGATATGAACTTGAAGAGCGTTCTTGCGTTTGCCGTCCGCAAGCTTTAGCACCCCAAAGCGGAGTTCGGCACGGCTCACGGCGGTGATGAATAGCGTTTCGGCCGCTTGATTATCCAGCCATTCCATGACCTTTGGCGATGGCTGAGACCTGAGCGGCTCGGAGAGGACGTTTGTATCGAGAACGATCACTCGAAATCAGCTCCCCGGATCTGGCTCCGCTCACGCGAAACATCGAGATCGTCCATGTTTCCGATTTCGCTGGCGATACGATGAATCTCGGAACCGATCTTGAGGCGCTTGGCAGGCCGGACGGTATCCTCGAGAATCACGCGGATCTCGGCCTCCGTGGACCGGCCGTGGCGGGCGGCGCGTACACGCAGAGCCCGGTGAGTCTCCTCGGGGAGGTTACGGACAGTAAGGCTGGGCATGCAAGCACCTCTCTATCTATGTAGGCAATGCTAGCACAGCGGTAATAATGCTATCAAGTGCGAAGGGATTCGAGTTGATCTTCCGCCTGGCGGATGCGTTCCAGGCACACCTCGCGCCCCAGTACCACCATGGTTTCAAACAGCGGCGGCGCGTTCTTGCGCCCGCATACGGCCACGCGTATCGGCTGGAACATCGGCCCCGCCTTCAACCCCAGCGAAGCCGCTGCCTCGCGTAGCGCCTTGTCGAGCGAGTCATGGTCGAAGGGCGTGTCGGCGAGGACATCGGCGGCGTGCTTCAGGACGCGCAGGGCCATGGCCGCGTCGCCGCCCTTCGCCGGTATCAGCTCCGCAGGATCGTACGGCGCAAGTTGCTCCACAAAGAAAAAGTCCGCGGCGCCAACCGCTTCGCGCAGCAGCTTGATGCGCTCGCGGATCAGCGGCGTAACCGCCAGCAGCTTCTCCGGCGAGGCCTGCATACCGGCCTCCGCGAAGAATGGCTGGAGCCGCAGGGCCAGCTCCTCCACTGGCAGCGCGCGAATATGTTCCGCATTCAGCCACACCGCCTTGGGATCGAACGGGTCTTCCTCACTGAAATTCACCACCGCGTTGGCTCGGTTCACACCCTCCAAGGAAAACAGTACCCTCAGCTCGTCCAGAGTCAGGATTTCGCGATCGTTTTTCGGCGACCAGCCCAGAAGACAGAGGAAATTGATGAAAGCCTGGGGCAGGAACCCTGCATCGCGGTAAGTCGTCACGCTGACCACCGGCCCGTGCTTCCGCTTCGAAAGCTTGGTGCCGTCCGGTGCCACGAGAAGCGGCAAATGGGCAAACTGCGGCGGCTCGGCGCCCAGCCCCTCGAAAATCAGCAGGTGCTTGAAGGTGTTGGTCAGGTGGTCCTGCCCGCGGATGATGTGGGTGATCCGCAGGTCGGCGTCGTCCACGCAGGAGGCCAGGTGGTAGGTCGGCATGCCATCAGATCGCAGCAACGCAAAGTCTTCCACTTCATCGGCCAGCTTCGACTGCTCGCCGTAGACGCCGTCTCTGAAGTGCAGCGTACGGGCGTGATCTGAGTCTGGGCCGCGGGGCACACGGTAACGCAGCGCAAACAGTTCTCCCGTGGCGGCCCGACGGTCGCTGTCCTCACGCGAAAGTTCCCGCATGCCGGGGTTCGACAGCCACGCGCCTTGCGCGCTCGATGCTTCACCCTCGGCCGCATGAGCCGGCGTAAAGTCGCGATACGCCAGGCCTTTTTCGAAGATTGCGTGGGCGGCCGAACGGTGCAGAGCCAGCCGCTCCGACTGTTTGTATGCCTCGTCCCAGTCGAGGCCCAGCCAGCCCAGCCCTTCGAAGATGGACTGCACACTGGCGTCGGTGTTGCGTTCGACGTCGGTATCGTCCAGCCGCAACACTATGATTCCATTGTGGTGGCGGGCGTAGAGCCAGTTGAAAATGAACGTGCGGGCGCTGCCGACGTGGAGAAAGCCGGTGGGGGATGGGGCAAAGCGAACGCGGACAGTCAGATCTGAGGAGGTTGCATCTTCAGGCATCGTAAGAGAGTCTTTCCTTCTCTCGATGCTACCAAGGCAGCCAGATGGTCTGCCAACCGGCGACGTTGGGACCGGTTTTGGCATGAAATAAAAAAACGACGATGTCAAATGGATTCATCGACTTAAGCCACAAAAGTGCACTGAATCTGTCGTTTCTCGCCGGCTTCGGCTCCGAGCTCCCGGCGACCCCTTGAAATCATAGTGCCCAGAAGAGGTAGAGTCTCGGCTGGGCGCAGTTCTCTGATCTGGAACAATTATAGCACCTTGATAACTTTATACTGATGATAGTATAATAAATTTTTTCTACATTGTAATCATTGTTTTGAAGCGATTTCCACAATGTGTGACTCTTGACTTCTCGCCGGTGTAATTCAGTCCGAATTCGTTGGACTCTGATTCAGAATTCTCTGGTGACGATCTGCGAACCAGACTTTGCGATGCCCTGCTCAGAAGAAAGGGGATCTTCAGAGGGTCCGGGCACGAACATGGGCCGCCGCTTCCAGTCCGCGAGCGCCAGCAGATAGAGCAGGACGGTATTGCCGAAGGGGATGCAATTGAGGAGGGTGAGCCAGGGCGAGAAGCCGGCTTTACGGCAGATGATGCCCAGCGGAATGATCCAGAGGCCAAGGATGGCAGGGATGCCAAGGAGCAGAAAATAAAAGAGATGCGTTGGCTGCAGCCAACTGGGCATACTTCAACTCCGGAGCGGGGAAGTGATGGGTGCGCAGTGATGGTAGCACTGGCTCTTCGCGATTTGGAAGAGAAATTCCATCGGTGGTTCAGCCTGCATGAGCTCGTTCCTCGAGGACCTAAAGAAGCTGAGAAAACGGAGGCCTTAGCGGGCTTGATTCGCGCAATGGGTGGGCGTAGGGGGATTAAAGCCCGGGTCCTTAATTTCAATGACTTTCAGACCTGCCGGAGGCCCTGAAAGATGATAAAAACCTCGGACATAACCCACGATAGGGGGGATGTCCGGCGAAGAGGGAGCCCTCGGAGCTGAAATACTCAAGTTTTTACTTCACTGTTCCAGGGGCAAGCGAGCCCTCGGAGCTGAAATACTCAAGTTCCTACTTCACTGTTCCGGCGGCATTCCGGGTACTCCCGGTGCTGCTGAAAGCGGGTTCGGGGGTATCCTGGCGAGGACGGGAGGCCGCGCATGGGGCAAAATGCATTCACGAGACGGTCAGCCACTGAACGAGTACGGGTGCGGTGAAGTTCACACTCAGTCCCTAGCGAACTTCTGGTCGCTGCTCAAGGTCCTAAGCTGCTTTGCGTGTTGGGCGTCTCTTCGCGGGGTCGTTCTTCCTTGACCGCATCGGACCCACGCCGCTCTTGGGTTGCTTGCGGGGTACTACTGTCAGGCCGTCGGCCAGCTCTTGAAGGTTCTCTTCCTCAGTGGCTGCGAAAGCCTTACAGCAGCATCCGGTCTGCACGCAGCAATGCTCGCTGCAATAGAGGTGGATGCCTGCGCGGTGGCCGCAGACGCACAGCGTTTCGGGAAAGCGTGATCTGGTTTCCAAGAATGACATTAAGACCTCCCTTTCATCGCTCATAAAAAGGCGATTTCACGATAGCACCGCATTTGAAGGCAGTGGAACATCACCGAAGTCGGGATGGTCTGCCCGTTTCGTGCTACACGGTGGGGAAGCCCAAACCTCAGCAAACTATCCCAGGCAAGCCGGAGACCCCATTCTGGGCTGCCTTCCTGCTGCCCTTCCAGGGTGCTTGACCGTGGTTACGAAGCCTCGCCCGTTGGAGTTTTTCTGCAGCCTGTTTCGACGGGCTTCGGAGCGGTGCTCGATCGTCGTGGCTTCGGTTGCCGGGGATGGTTCAGCCTTGCGGCGGGTAAGGCGGCTGCGGCGGGTAAGGCGGCGCAAAGGCAGGCGGCGCGACCGGAATGACCTTCCAATCAGCGAAAGCCAGCACATAAACCAGGATCAGGCCGCCGAAGGGGACGATGTTAAGCAGCGAGAGCCAGGGTGAGAAGCCGGCCTTTTTGCAGATGAACCAGAAGGGGAGAATGATGATGGCCGCGCCGATGAGGATGATGAACGGCATGATGGCCAGGATGGCCATGGCCATGTGCTGGGCCTGCTCAATATTAACGTTTTGACTAGTGGTCGTCTCCTGCAGAATTGCGGCGAGAAGAGGCATTATGCACGCTCCGGCAGAGTGAGATGGGAGTTCAGAGCCAAGGTACGGCGAATGAGAGGAATGCGCAAGTAGCAAATGGGGAAACAGGGCGTGAAAAACGCGATGGCCGGCCGCGATAAGCGGGAGAGTGGCGGCCGGGCCGCAGTGATAAAAGGGCCGACCTGATTTCCGGGCCGGTTTAGTGCCCACCGGCGCAGCGCCGGCCGGCGCCTGGGAATCTGCCATTTTCCCCGCACAGTCTGTTACCTTTCCTTTACCAGTCCGTTTGAGGTCAGGATTTCCGCCTCGGGTGCCTGCCGGACTTGGAACCGTTCCGGGACCCATGGGCGTATACAAGTAAAACTGTCTCTTTCGAATCTTCCGTGGAGGACGATCCGGCAATGGAGCTTTGCATTGAAGGTCTGACCAAGAGCTATAAGGGCGGTGTCCGCGCTCTCGACAATGTCAATCTGACCATACCCCGGGGGATGTACGGGCTGCTGGGACCAAACGGGGCTGGCAAGTCCACCTTAATGCGCACCATTGCGACGCTCCAGGAACCCGATGCGGGCTCGATCCGCCTGGGCGAGCTCGATGTCCTTCGCGAGAAACACGCGGTGCGGAAGACGCTCGGGTACCTGCCGCAGGATTTCGGCGTTTACCCCCGCGTAAATGCAGAGGAGATGCTGGATCAGATTGCTCTGCTGAAAGGCATGGCAAATCGCAAGCAGCGCAAAGAGGCGGTGCATGAGTTACTACATCGCGTGAACTTGTGGGACTACCGAAAGAAGCGCCTGACGGGATACTCGGGTGGCATGCGGCAGCGGTTTGGAATCGCGCAGGCGTTGCTGGGCAATCCGCGCCTGCTGATCGTGGACGAGCCCACGGCGGGCCTCGATCCAGGGGAGCGCAATCGGTTTTATAACCTGCTGGCCGAGATCGGCGACAACGTAATCGTCATCCTCTCCACCCACATCGTGGAAGACGTGATGGAGTTGTGCAGCAACATGGCCATCATCCATCTGGGCAAGGTGCTGTATTCCGGCGCGCCGGAAAGCGCGGTCGAAACGCTCGCGGGCAAAGTGTGGCGCAAGTCCATCGAGCGGGACCAGGTGAAGGATTACACGCAGCGGATGCACGTCATCTCAAACAAGCTGGTGGCCGGGCGTCCGCAGATTCACGTTCACGCCGATCGACAGCCGGAGGAGGGGTTTATCGCGGTCGATCCCGATCTGGAAGACGTCTTCTTTGCCAGCCTGGCTGGCCTGAATTAAGAGAGGCTGGCCATGCTGCAGTTCTTTTTCTTCGAAATCCGCTACTGGCTCAAGTCGATCATGCTGTGGGTCTTTACCGGCATTGTGGCATTGCTGGTGCTGTTGGCCATGAGCACCGACCAGGTCACGGTCGGCGGCTCCATCGGCAACACCTATCGCAACGCGCCTTTTGTGGTGGAGCAGTACTATTCCATCTTCTGGTTCATCACGCTGCTCATGGTCACGGCCTTCGCGAATTCCGCAGCCGCGCGCGAGTTTGCCTGCGACATGAATCAGATCATCTTCTCCAAGCCCATCCGGAAATTGGACTTCCTCGCCGGGCGCTTTCTTGGTTCCGTCGTGGTGTCCACCATCCCCATGCTGGGGATCTCGATTGGGGCGCTGCTGGCCCCGCTCATGCCCTGGGCCGACAAGGAGCGGTTCGGGCCGGTAGTGGGCGCGGCGCATGGCCTCGGAATCCTCGTTTTCGCGTTGCCCAACACGCTCTTTGTCGCCGCAATTATCTTCACCATTGCGGTGCTCACGCGCAGCACCGTCATTTCGTTCCTTGGCGGTTTGCTGTTGCTGGTGGCGGACATCGTTTCCAGCGTCCTGACGCAGAAACTCGAAAACGAGAAGCTTGCCGCAATGGTCGATCCGTTCGGCAACGATGCTTTCACATTCCTCACCAAGTACTGGACCGTCGCGGACCGGAACACGCATGCGCTGGGATTCAGCGGCTTGCTGCTGTGGAACCGGCTTCTCTGGCTGGCGGTTGGATTGGCGATTTTCGCTTTTGCATGCTGGCGCTTCAGCTTTGCTGAGCGAGCCGTGGGCAAAAGAAGGCGCAAGAGTTCGCAGGAACACGACGATGCCCAGTATGAGAAGCCACTGGTGCTGGACAAGGCTAAGTTGAGCTACGGAGCGGGCACGCGGTGGAAACAGTTGATTGCCGCGATTCGCATCGAGTATCGCCGCCTGCTCAAGACGGTATCCTTCATCGTCATCACCTGCGCGGCCCTGTTGAATTGCCTTACCGCGCTCATTTTCAGCGCCCGGCAGGGCTTCGGCCTGACCACAAAGCCCGTGACCTACGCGATGCTCACCATCGTCGCGAGCACGCTCTACATGTTCCTGATTGCGCTCATTACCTTTTTTGCCGGCGTGCTGGTGTGGGAAGAGCGCGACGCGCGCACCGACGAAGTGAATGACGCGCTGCCGGTGCCGGAATGGCCGGCATTCCTGGCAAAGTTCATTGCGCTGATGACCGCCATCGCGTCGATTCAGGCCCTGGTGATGATCGTCGCCATCATTGTGCAGGCGGCAAATGGTTACACGCGGTTTCAGCTCGGGGTCTACATAGAGACAATGCTGGGACAGGATCTGCTCAGCTTTGGATTCCTTGCTGCCGCGGCATTCCTCGTTCATGTTTTGTCTCCGAACAAGTACGTCGGATACTTCGCATTCATCGGCTTGGTTGTGGCCAACGCGTTCGCATGGAGACCGTTGCATGTGGCCACGCGCATGGTGCAGTTCGGCAATCTGCCCAGCATGACGTATTCCGATTTTTTCGGCTATCAGCCCTGGATGACCGGATGGAGCTGGTTCGCCGCCTATTGGACGCTCTTCTGCATTTTGATTTCAATGTTCACCATCCTGTTGTGGCCGCGCGGCAGAGACGTGCGATGGAAGGCGCGCCTCGGCAATGCGCGGCTGCGTTTCCGCGGCAGCGTCCGCGCCTGCACCCTGGCCTCAGCCGTTGGATTCGCATTGGTGGGAGCCTGGGTTTTCTACAACACTGAAGTGCTGAACAAGACCGAGAGTCAGAACGATGCCCAGAGGCGTCAGGCCGATTACGAGAAGACTTACAAGCGTTATGACCACCTTCCGCAACCGCGGATTACCGATGTCCATTACGACATCGCGTTGTATCCCGCCACCCGCGAGCTGGTCATGAAAGGCGAAGAGCAGATCGAGAACGAGACCGACAAGCCAATCGACACTCTGCACCTGACCGTCGATCATAACTTTACTTCGAGCGTCGAGGTGCCGGGCGCCCAATTGCAGCAGGATGACAAGCGTCTCGACTACCGGATCTACAGACTGACGACGCCGATGGCCCCGGGCGAAGTGCGAACCATGAAATTCGATGTCGAGTCGCATCCAAAGGGCTTTGAAAACACCCTGACGATGACCGGCGTGGCAGAGAACGGAAGCTTTCTGAATTCGTCCATTGTGCCGCAGATCGGATATCAGGAAGGCAACGAATTAGACGACCCGAACGATCGCCGCCGGTTCAAGCTGAAGGAAAAGGACCTGATGCCGACGCTGGAGGCGAACTGCACCGCCGATTGCAGGAACAACTACATCAGCAACAATGCGGATTGGGTGAACGTGGACACTGTGATCAGCACCAGCGGCGACCAGATCGCCATTGCGCCGGGATCGCTGATTCGCCAGTGGCAGCAGGGCGGGCGCAATTACTACGAGTACAGGCTGGATCACTTCGCCCTGAACTTCTACTCGTTCCTCTCCGCGCGCTATCAGGTTGAGCGAACCAATTGGAATGGCATCGACGTAGAGGTCTATTACCTCAAACAGCATCCGTGGAATGTGCCCAAGATGGTGCGCTCCGTGGAGAAGTCGTTCGAGTACTACACCACCAACTACGGGCCGTATTTCAACAAGCAGGCGCGGATCATCGAGTTCCCGCGCGTGGCCAGTTTCGCCCAGGCGTTCCCCGGAACCATGCCATACTCAGAATCCATTGGCTTCATCGCAGACATCGAAAAGCCAGACGACATCGACATGGTGTATTACGTCGTTGCGCACGAGATGGCGCACCAGTGGTGGGCTCACCAGGTTGTTGGAGCCAACATGGAGGGCGCCACGTCCCTCTCCGAAACCCTGGCGCAGTACTCGGCGCTGATGGTTATGGAGAAGGAGTATGGCGCAGACACCATGCGCAAGTTTATGCAGTACGAGATGGACAATTACCTGCGATCGCGGGGAACGGAGCGGCTGAAGGAGCGGCCACTGATGCGCGTCGAAGCGAGCCAGGGTTACATTCACTACCGCAAGGGTAGTGTGGTGATGTACTACTTGCGGCAGATGATCGGAGAAGACGCCATCAACCGCGCCCTGCGCAAGGTGTTGGCGCAGTACCGCTATCAGCAGCCCCCGTATCCCACCTCGTGGGCGCTGGTAAATGCCTTGAAGGAAGAGACTCCGCCGCAGTATCAATACCTGCTGAAGGACTTGTTTGAAGACATCACGCTGTTTTCCAATCGCGCAACCAGCGCCAAGGCGAAGAAGCGTCAGGACGGAAAATACGATGTAACGGTCACGGTGGAAACACACAAGTACAAGGCGGATGCCAAGGGTGCGGAGACAGAAGTGCCCGTGGATGACTGGATCGAAGTGGGCGCGTTGGCCGCTCCTGCGAAAGGCAAGCATTACGGCAAGGTGCTGGCGCGGCAACTGGTCCACATGACGGGAAAAGCTGGAACCTATTCGTTCGTGACGGACTCGCTGCCGGACAAAGCGGGCATCGATCCCCTGCTGCTCCTGGTGGACCGGGTCCCCGATGACAATCTGAAGAAAGTGGATCTGATTCAGTAGGCACGCCTCAGCGCGCACCCGCGGGCGGATTGCTGGCGGGGAAATCACGCCAGTTTTGCTTTACTTCCGATAAAGTCAGCATTCGTTCCCTTTGGCAGCTTTCACCCAAAAACCGGGAAATATCCGGGATGCCTCAATAGATCAGCTTGAGCGAGAACTGAATCTGCCGTGATGTTCCCGCGGTTTTTGAGATTTCGCCAAAGCCCGAACCGTTAAGAATATTCGACGGCAGGCCCATGTTGACGATGTTGAAGAGGTTGAAGAACTCGCCACGCAACTGCATGTCCATCCGCTCGGCTCCGCTTGGCCGACGCCCGAATGGCGTGTCCTTGATCAGAGCAAAGTCATAGTCGTAGTAGGCGGGCCCGCGAAAGGTGTTACGGCCAAGGGTGCCGAAACGGCCCTGGTTGGGACCCGTGCCGCCGGGAATGTGAATCGGGATGGAGAAGAAGGCGGCGGCGTTGTTGGCACCCTCGCCAAAATAGTCCTCGCGCACCTTTCGCGCCGTGGAAAGCTGCGTCTTTGCGATCTGGTCGGGCCGGTCCACGCCGTTCGACCCGTAGCCTGTCTGCTGGACGCCCGAGTACACCGTGAAAGGCGCGCCCGAACTGATGCTCGATATGCTCAATAGTTCCCATCCGTAGGTGATTTTGCGGCTGACCGGCCGCAGCCATGCGGCGCTCTCCATGTGCAGGTCCTGGGCCGCGCTCAGGCTGAAGTTGTGGGTCGCGTCGAAGTTCGACGGGCCCTTTTCCAGGTGCATATCGAAGGGATTCTGCGGTAATCCGATCGCGACCGCGCCGGTTGAAGCAGTTCCTCCGCTGCCGACCACCAGGCTGGAGTTGTCGAGCGATTTGCTCCACGTGTAGCCGGCCTGTATGCCGGGACCACCATGGCCCACTGTGCCGGAGAGCGACGTTTGCAGCGCGTGATAGGTGGAGTGCGAATCGGACCGGATCACGGTCTCCACGCCGAAGCCACCGATGACGTTCCCTGCGCTGTCGAACTGGGTTTGGGGCGCGAACCCCGGGGACGCGCCGGGATACGCATTGGGAAAACTGGTGCGCGGCAGCCTCTCCGCCGCGGTGCCCACATAGGCCGCATCGCTCACCAGGTTGGCGAACTTGCGTTCCACTCCCAGCGTCCAGGTGTAGAGCGTGGCGTTGCCGAAACTCCGGTTAATTCCGCCGAGGCTGAGGCCGCTCACCACGTGGCCGGGCGTCAACGCGGCAAGGTCCTGCTCAAAGCGGTTCACATCGATTGCAGTGTTGGCGGGGACTTGCTTGGTCGTCCACTGGGCGAAGATGTTCTGTCCCGAAGTGGAGTAAATCGGCGGCAATTGCGCGGGAGTGATTTGGAAGCCGTACGATAGCGGGTCGCCCGCGCTGGCCTGCGCGCGCGGATAATCTTCGAACGGCGTCGAGCCGCAAAGAAAGTTGTCCTGCCACATATTGGGAGGAATGGCCATGATGCTGCCGCCCACGTGCGCCTGCAGATTGTTTGCCACCTGCCATGCCGCCTGGATTCGCGGCTCAAAAGCAAGATGGTTGGTCCGGTAGGCAGGCTGCGGGTCGATGACGTATTCCTGGGTCCCATTCGCGGTGAGGAAGCCTGACGTCCGGTGGGCGCGTTCGCTGATCGGCGTGTACAAGTCCCAGCGCACGCCGTAGTCCAGCGTCAGCTGCGGCGTCATTTTCCACGTGTCTTCGAAATAAGCGGCATAATTGCCGCGATCGAGGGCTGCTGGCCCGATGTGCTGTCCGCTGGAGAAGTTGGGAGGAGCAATCACGAGGGTGTAGACGAACGCGCTCCCGGAGAGGAACGCCGAAACTGTATCGGGCAGCGGACCGCCGACAGGAATGTTGTGTTTGCCGCTCTGCGAGGGTATCGCCTCGGTGGCATACGCCGTCCCGCCGCCAATGTCGTACTCACCGTTGGGGCTGATGCCGAAGTAGCCGGAGTCGCGGTTCAGGCGGATATCAATCCCTGCTTTCCACGCATGATTTCCCGCCGCGTAAGCGACATTTTCGCGGCCCTGAAACAGGTTGCCGTAGAGTTGGGTCACGCTTCCGGCAGCGGCGTCAAACGCTTCATAAGTTCCATCGTTGAACTTCACCGCCGGGTCGGTGGTGTCCGGCGTGGGGAATCCTGGTGTGGAACGGATGATGCCGATGGATGACTCAAAGCTCAGCCGCGGCGAGGCAGTACGCGTCCAGGTGCCAACCACATTGCGCTGAGGGTCGATGTATTGGATACCGAAGGCTGGATCGATGGCGGTTTGATCTGGATTGGTGGTCGGCCCGGTCAGGTTGTTCATGGTGAAACGGGCGAAGAACTCATCCTTGTCGTTGATTTTCTGGTCGATGCGCACGGAGAACTGGTCCGCATTGGTGGCGACCAGTGAGGGCGTTGCATAGGTCCGCGGTCCGTAGGGGCCGGTGGCGTTGTTGGGCTTTGGATAGCGCGCGAGGATTGCGGCAATCTTCGGGTTCACAGGCACGTTCAGGGTGTCGGTAGAGCCATCGTTGAAGGTCACAACGTCGGTGCCGGCGCGCTCCGCCAGGCTGGGCACGGGAATAACCTGCGTGGTCCCCAGCGCCTGGCGGAAACCCTGGTACTCGGCAAAGTAAAAGGTGCGCTTGCGACCGTCGCAGAGGTGCGGCAAGTAGACCGGCCCACCGTCAGTGAATCCGAATTCATTGCGCCGGAAGGGAGGGATTCTTCCCGGGTACACCGCGGTGGGGTGGTCGAAGTAATTGCGCGCGTCGAGGACGGAATTGCGCACAAATTCAAAAAAAGAGCCGTGGAACCCGCTGGCGCCCGACCGGGTGACGAGGTTGGTGAATCCCGACGCGCCTTCACCGATTTCAGCCGGCATCCAGCCGGAACTGGATTCGAGATCCTGAATCGCGTCCACATTGAAGTTGGCGAAGGTGCTTCCGCCCATCTCCGGATCGCTGATGTCGGCGCCATCCATGGCGAAGACGGCCTCTGCGCCGCGCTGCCCGTTGATCGCGAATTGCTGGGTGAAGTTGGTGGCTCCGTTCACGTCCGTCATGGTTCCGGCGGCCAACAGGAGCAGGGTGCTGAAATCGCGCCCATTCAGGGGCAGCGAACTCACGGCCTGGCCGGTAAGAGCTTCGCCTCCCGTTGCGCTTTTCTCCGCTTGCGCCGCGACCGTAATTTCGCCGCGGTCGGAAAGAGTGACCACCACGGCGGGCGCAGCCGCTCTTAATTCAATAGCTTCGGCGTGGCTGACCGTTCGTCCCGCTGTTGCCACGGTCAGCTTGTATTGTCCGGTTGGCAAAGGAGAGAGCGTGAAGGTTCCGTCGGCGCCGGTCGCTGACTCCCCGGTTTCCGAGCCCGCCAGGCGTACCGTTGCCCCTGCAATGGGCGCACCCGCGCTGTTGCGAATGGAGCCGTGCCAGACGGCAGTAGGTTGTTCCTGGGCTGCTGCAAGCGGCAGCCCAAGGGTCAACCCAATCAGAATCGAGTACCGCACCGCGCCTGCGAGATTCTGAACTGCCCCCGCCATTGTGCTTTCTCTCAACTTCAGATTTATTTCGCCAGCAAGCGTCGACTCGTTGCGAGCTGCCACCGGGAGACATGGAAAGCTGCCTGCTGCCGTAGCGGCAAGTTAGCCATGCATGGACCGGCTCAACAAAGAACTGCGTTCAGGATGACACTGCTAACCTGGCTCATCAAGCGAATCAAAGCCGGCTCTAGGTGATGTCCTCGGTATCGAAGATGGGGGCTACGGTGCGCTTTTTGGGGAGGCCGTGGACCTGGCTTAGGAGGTCTTCGACTACGTCCTCGAGCTGGCGCTGGGATTCGATAACTGCCGACATGCTTTTGAGGTCTTCATCGTCGAGGACGCGTTCCACCAGGGCTACGGCGTGGCATTGGGCGACGTGGTCGAGGCCGAGGCCTTCAGGGGTTTTGGCCTTGATGCTGACCTGCTTGATTTCGACGCCGAGGAGGTCGGCGACGCGGGCGCGCATTTCGCCTGCGATGGGGGAGATTTTGGGCTCGGCCAGGACGAGGGTGACGTCGACGTTGATGAGGCGATAGCGGGCGTGGTGCAGTTCTTCAAGCGCCAGCTTGAGGAAGATGGCGGAGTCGGCGTCCTTCCAACGCTCGTCGCCTGGGGGGAAAAAGCTGCCAATGTCGCCGGCGGCGACGGCACCGAGGAGAGCATCGGTGATGGCGTGGAGGAGGACGTCGCCATCGGAGTGGCCGGCGAGGCCTTCGGGGTGGTCGAGGGTCATGCCGCCGATGCGCAGTGGTACTCCGGGCTTGAACGCGTGCGAATCCCAGCCAATGCCGATACGAGTTTCCATGGTCTCCAATTTACGATAAAGCCAAATCGAGGCGGAGGTGCGGGTTTTTTCCCGAGAGGGAGATGGCGTTTCCCCGTCCCGCGCTACCCCTGCTGCTTCAGGTAGAACTCCGCGAGTTCCAGATCGCCGGGCTGGGTAATTTTGAGGTTGACGGCGGAGCCGTGGACGACGGCGACGCGATGGCCGGCGCGCTCGACTACGGAGGCCTCGTCAGTGCCGACGAATCCGTCGGCGTTGGCCTCAGTAAAGGCGCGCTGGAGCAGGCCGAAACGGAAGCCCTGCGGCGTTTGCGCGTAGACGATGCACTCGCGGGGGATGGTGGAGGTGACGATGGCGCCATGGGCGGTGCGCTCGACCTGCTTGATAGTGTCCACGGCGGGCATACCGACGATGGCGGCGCCGTGCTCGATGACGGCGTCGATGGTGCGCTCGATGGTGGCGGCGTCAATGAGGGGGCGAACGGCGTCGTGGACGAGGACGATGTCGTCAGGCTCAGCGGCGATGGCTGCCAGCGCATGGGTGACGGATTCCTGGCGATTGTCGCCGCCTTCGACAAGCTGGACGCGGCCAGCAAAGCCGTATTCGGCGATCTGGTCGTGGACGCGTTCCATCTCCGGCTTGCGGACGGCCACGCAGATGCCGGTGATGCGAGGGACGGCGGCGAAGGCTCGCAGGGAATGAATAAGGATAGGGATGCCGCGCAGTGCGAGGAATTGCTTGGGCTCGCGCCCGGCCATTCGGGTTCCGAGGCCGGCCGCAGGAAGGATGGCGAAGACCTGCATAACGGGTGAGTATACAGCGAGCGAGGGACAAAGGGACAAAGGGACGGAGGGAACAGAACAGGGACTGGTGGATGTTTGGCTACAATGGTCGCGATTCCGAAATGGGGGACGGTGCTATGCGGATTCTGATTCCGGTGGTGATGACTTCCTGCTTGATGGTTTCCGGCTCGGGGGCCGTTTTGAGCCAAGAGACGACAACTGCGGCACAGCCTGGCGGCGGGTGCGAGCGGCTTGCCAGCCTTGCTCTGCCCCATGCCGCTATTACGGCGGCTACCGAGGTTGCTGCCGGCGCGTTCAAGGGGCCGCCGGACCCTTTTACCGGCCAGGACACGTCGGCGTTCTACAAAAAGCTGCCGGCGTTCTGCCGCGTGGTGGTGGATTCGCGTCCGTCGGCGGATTCCCATATTTCGATTGAGGTGTGGATGCCGACGGAGGGTTGGAACGGCCGGCTGATAGGTGACGGCAACGGCGGTTTTGCCGGATCGATTGGATACGCGGATCTGGGCGCGGCGGTTGGCAAGGGCTATGCGGTGGCGGGGACCGATACGGGCCACGCGGCATCCTTTATTGACGCGCGCTGGGCGCTTGGCCATCCGGAGAAGGTTGCGGATTTCGGTTATCGCGGCATCCACGAGATGACGGTGACGGCGAAGGCCGTGGTGGAGCAGTTTTATGGCGCCGGGGCGAAGCACTCGTATTTTGCCTCCTGCTCCGACGGCGGGCGCGAGGCGCTGATGGAAGCGCAGCGGTTTCCCGAAGATTACGACGGCATCCTGGCGGGCGCGCCGGCGAACAACTGGACGACGCTTTTGGCGACCGCGGCGATGGACACGCTGGCGCTGACGGCGGAGCCAGGGAGCTTTATTCCGCCGGCGAAGATACCTGCGATAGCGAAGGCGGTGCTGGCCGAGTGCGATGCTCTGGACGGCGTGAAGGACGGGATCCTGAACGATCCGCGGAAGTGCCACTTCAATCCGGCAACGATTGAGTGCAAGGCGGGCGAGGACACGAACGCCTGCCTGACTGCGGCGCAGGTGACGGCGCTGAGGGCGCTTTATGCGGGTCCCCACGACGCGAATGGCCTCCAAGTGTTTCCGGGGTACCTGCCTGGCGCGGAAGAGGGCGGTAACGGCTGGGGAACGTGGATCTTTGGACCGGCGCCGGGCCGCAGCCTGATGGCCATGTTCGGCCAGGCATTCTTCCATGACATGGTGTACGACAAGGCTGACTGGGATATGAAGTCGTTCACGATGGAAAGCGGGCTGCGGAAGGCGCGGGAGAAGACAGCGGCTGCGCTGGACGCGGTGAATCCGGACTTGAGCGCATTTGAGAAGCGGGGCGGCAAGCTGATCTTGTATCACGGGTGGAACGATCCGGCGATCTCTGCGCTGAATACGGTGAATTATTACGACGGCGTGGTGGCAAAGCTGGGGCGGGCGGCGACGAGCTCGTTTGTCCGGCTCTACATGCTGCCCGGCGTGCAGCACTGCGGCGAAGGGCCGGGGGCGGACATGATTGGGCAGTCGTGGACGTGGCCCGACCTGGATCCGAGGCATAATGTGCGGATCGCGCTGGAGGATTGGGTGGAGAAGGGAACGGCGCCGGGGACGATAGTGGCGGCGAAGACGAGCGGCGGTGAGCAGGGTGCGGTGGTAATGACGCGGCCGCTGTGCCCTTATCCGCAGAGCGCGAAGTACAAGGGCGGGGATCCGAACCGGGCAGAGAGCTTTGTGTGCGAGGGCAGTGGACGGTGAACAGTGGTCAGTGATCCCGGGCCAGTGTTCAGTGAGCAGTGATCATTGGCCTATCATCGGGGTGTGAGGGCGAGTCGACAACTCAAACTGGACACCGCTCATTTGAAGCCGGGGATGCGGCTGGCGGTGGGGGTGTCTGGCGGGGCCGATTCAGTGGCGCTGCTGCGGGCGCTTGCCTGCCGGGCGGGGGAATTGGGGCTGGTGCTGAGCGTGGCGCACTTGCACCACGGGCTGCGCGGGGCGGAGGCGGACGCGGACCTAGAGTTTGTGCGCGAGCTGGCCGGGTGGATGGGGTTACCTTTTCTTGCGGCGAAAGTGGATACGGCGGCCGAGGTGGCGGCGCTCAAAGGCAAGCCTGCGGAAACCCTCGAAGAAGCGGCGCGGCGGGTGCGGTACGCGTGGTTCCGAAGGCTGATGGGGGCCAGAAAAGCAACTGCAGGTCTTTCGACTTCGGTCGCCGCGGCGACCTCCGCTCAGGATGACGGCAGTTTTTTGGGAGATGAAAGCAGCTTATTGGGAGTGGATGCGGTGGCGACGGCGCATACGCTGGACGACCAGGCGGAGACGGTGCTGGCCAAGTTTCTGCGCGGGGCGTGGACTGAAGGGTTGAGCGGGATCCATCCGGTGGTGGAGTTTCCAGAGGGGCGAGTGGTGCGGCCGCTGCTGGCGACGACCCGGGCGGAGGTGGAAGCGTACTTGAAGGCGCTGGGGCAGGAGTGGCGGGAGGACTCGACGAACCGGCAGGTGGCGTTTACGCGGAACCGGATCCGGCACGAGTTGCTGCCTCTGCTGGAGGGGTGGAACCCGCGATTGAAGGAACACCTGGCGCAGATGGCGGAGCTGGCGCGAGACGAGGAAACCTGGTGGGATGCCGAGACTGGCCGGCTGGCTGCGGAAGTGGTTCTGGTGGGAAAGCCGGTACGCGGCGGCGGGCGAGCGGCTAGCGAGGGGCTTGGGCTCGATCTGGCGCGGCTGGGAGCGCTTGACCTGGCTGTACAGCGACGCGTGATCCGGCGAGCCACCGGGAAACTGGGTTTTGCGCCCGATTTTTCCGGCACGGAGGCGTTGCGGGAACTGGCCCAGGCCGGCAGAGCGGGGCAGAAATGTGAGCTGGCCGGGGGATTGCGGGCGGAGCGGACGCACCGGGAGCTGCGGATGACGGCTGCTCCCGACCGGGAAGGCGGATTGGAGAGCGGAGTTCCGGATGAGGTAAGGATTCCGGTGCCTGGGGAAGGGGAATCGGCGGGCTTCGGGGTGCGTGTGCGGATCGAAGTTCTTCTCTCAGGGGCTGAAGCGCGCACCCTTCGCGATCCAGCAGTCTTGCGGAACTGGAAGGCGGGCGATCGGGTGCATTTGCGGCATTCCGCCGCCCCCAAGAAGGTGAAGGAAGTGCTGGAGCGGCTCAAGCTTACCGGGGCCGACCGGGCGCACTGGCCGGTTCTGGAGCTTGACGGGCGGATCCTGTGGATGCAGGGGGTCGTGGTTGAACCCGAACCCGGGCTGGCGGTGACGATAACCGAGATGGCGGGAACAGGCGCGGCGGCACCAGCGTAGTGACTTAAGGGGTCGATTGAACCCTATTTAGGGTAGTTACTATCCACCAAGGCATCATGCAACTTTGCCGACCCGGGAGTACAATTTGATCTACTGCTCGTCAGAGTGGCCGCCCGACTTGTCTGCGAGGGCGGACGCAAGGAAGATTGTGTGACCGGAGGCCGGTTGCCTGCGTCTTAAGTAAAAGGGGGAGCAAGGGAAGTCCCCGAAGCGGCAAGTCCCCACCGCGAGAAGGAGTCTGGTGAATTCGACCGTCAAAACCATCATGTTCTGGGTCTTTATCCTGATCTGCTTGCTGATGTTGTGGACAGTGGTGTCAAAGAGCACGAGCATTGGGGGAAAAGACCAGGAGATCCCCATCTCAGAGATGTACCAGAAGGTGTTGGCGGGGCAAGTGCAGGACGCGACGATCCAGGGTTCCGACCTCCACGGGCACCTGAAGGGTTCGAAGGACCAGTTCCACACTACGGTCGGCAGCAACTACGAGGATCTTGAGAAGGCCATGCTGGATCACGGCGTGAACTTCCAATTAAAGGATCCGCAGAACAGCATGCTGATTCCGTTGCTGATCAACATTGGTCCGTTCATCCTGATCGGCGCGATCTGGTTTTTCATGCTGCGGCAGATGCAGAGCGGCGGTAACAAGGCGCTGAGCTTCGGCAAGAGCCGGGCGCGGCTTCTGAGCATGCAGCAGAAGAAGGTGACGTTCAAAGACGTGGCCGGCGTGGATGAAGCCAAGGAAGAGCTGAAGGAGATCATCGAGTATCTGCGCGAGCCGCAGAAGTTTCAGAAACTGGGCGGGCGGATTCCCAAGGGTGTGCTGCTGGTAGGACCTCCGGGAACGGGCAAGACGCTGCTGGCGCGGGCAGTTGCCGGCGAGGCCAACGTGCCGTTCTTCTCGATCTCCGGTTCGGATTTTGTGGAGATGTTTGTGGGCGTGGGCGCGAGCCGCGTTCGCGATCTGTTTGAGCAGGGCAAGAAGAACGCGCCGTGCATCATCTTTATTGATGAAATCGACGCGGTGGGACGGCATCGCGGCGCCGGGCTGGGCGGCGGGCACGATGAGCGCGAGCAGACGCTGAACCAGTTGCTGGTGGAGATGGACGGATTTGAGTCGAACGACGGAGTGATCCTGGTGGCGGCGACCAACCGTCCGGACGTGCTGGATCCGGCGCTGTTGCGGCCGGGACGGTTCGACCGTCGCGTGGTGGTGGGACTGCCGGATGTGCGCGGGCGCGAGGAAGTGCTGCGGGTACACGTGAAGAAGGTGCCGATTGCCGACGACGTGAACCTGAATGTGCTGGCGCGCGGGACGCCTGGGATTCAGTGGAGCCGACCTGGCCAACATGGTGAATGAGGCGGCGCTGAACGGCGCGCGGCTGAATCGCAAGCAAGTGACCATGTACGACTTTGAGCTGGCCAAGGACAAGGTACTGATGGGGGCGGAGCGCAAGAGCATGCTGCTGACCGACGAGGAGAAGCGGGTAACCGCGTACCACGAGGCGGGGCATGCGCTGGTGAGTTTCCTGAGGGACCACTCGGACCCGATCCACAAGGTGACGATTATTCCGCGCGGGATGGCGCTGGGCGTGACGGTGTACCTGCCTGACGATCGGCACAACTACACCCGCGACTACCTGGAGACGCGGCTGGCCACGGCGTACGGCGGACGCGTAGCGGAGGAGATCTTCCTCAACCAGATGTCGACGGGGGCGGGCTCCGACATTGAAGTGGCGACGGACCTGGCGCGGCGCATGGTGTGCGAGTACGGCATGAGCCGTCTGGGGCCGCTGACCTTCGGCAAGAAGGAAGAGCAAATCTTCCTGGGCCGGGAGATTGCGCAGCACCGGGACTTCAGCGAGGAGACGGCGCGGCAGATCGACCTGGAGGTACGGCGGCTGATCGACGAGGCTTATCAATCGGCTTACTCGATCATTGATTTGCACAAGGATGCGATGCATCGGCTGGCGGCGGCGCTGCTGGAGCGGGAGACCATCGACGCCGAAGAGGTAAAGCTTCTGATCGAGGGCAAGGAACTGCCGCCGGTGCGGTCGATTCTGGCGGCGCCGAGCGATGGTCCCGGGGGCGGGCAGCAGGTGCTGAAGCCGGAAACGCGTGGCGGGTCGGGATTCCCGGAGGGATCGCCGAGCCCGGCGTAGAGGGCAGTTCGTAGTTCACAGCGAAGGCCGCTCCCATTGAGCGGCCTTCGCAGTCTGAAGTGCTACTGTCCGCCGTCAATATCTCCTCCGGTATACTCAGAGCGAGTATGTACAAGCGGATTGTTTTGAAGCTCTCCGGCGAGGCGCTGGCTGGTTCGCGCGGGTTCGGGCTGGACGCGGACAAGGTGGCGGAGACGGCTGCCGAGATTGCCGAGGTCCACGACCTTGGCGTGGAAGTCGCCCTTGTTGTGGGCGGCGGAAATATTTTTCGCGGTGTGGCCGACCAGGCCCGGGAGATGGACCGCGTTTCCGCCGACAACATGGGTATGCTGTCGACAATCATCAACGCCATTGCCCTGCAGGATGCGCTGGAGCAGCGAGAGGTGCAGTGCCGGGTGATGACCGCCGTGTTCATGAACCAGATTGCCGAGCCGTACATCCGGCGGCGGGCAGTGCGGCACCTGGAAAAGGGCCGGGTGGTGATCTTTGCGGCAGGGATTGGGAATCCGTTTTTCTCCACCGATACGGCGGCGAGCCTGCGCGCGATGGAGATCAAGGCGGATGTGCTGCTGAAGGGCACCAAGGTGGAGGGCGTCTACAACGCCGATCCCAAACTGGTGGTGGACGCCGTGAAATACGACGAGATCACCTACATGGAGATCCTGAAACAGGGTTTGAAGGTGATGGACCTAACCGCGGTGAGCCTGTGCAAGGATAACAACCTGCCCATGATCATCTTCAACATGAACCAGCCTGGCAACATCAAGCGGGTGGTGATGGGGGAGAAGGTTGGGTCGCTGGTGACGGCGTAGAGGCAGGGAACAGAAGAAGGTCCGCTAGAAGTTAATCCTGGAAATGTTTTCGTGCCGGCCATGAGCGGCGGCCATTCACATGCATCGAGTGAGTTGATCCATCCAGCCTGCAGCACCAGCCCGCACACTGACGTCTAATCGACCAGTGGAGATGCGTAAGCCAGACCGGCTGAACGCGTTGACCGGCTTGCGCACGTTCGCGGCCGTCAATATCGTCTTGTTCCATTTCTCCAATCCACAATGGTTCGGCATCTTTGCGCCGGTGGTGAACGCAGGGTACGCATCGGTAAGCTTTTTCATTCTTCTCTCCGGTTATGTCCTGGCTTACAATTACGCGGCGCGGGCCCGCGAGGGCAGGCTCGACGCGATCCGCTTTTACAAGGCCCGGTTTACTCGCCTGTATCCGATTTACCTGCTCAGCCTGTTGATGGCGTGGCGGGTAGTCTCTCAGGAGTACGCGGCGCACACGCATCGCATGTTCTGGACAGGCATGGTGCTGACGCCCCTGCTTTTGCAGGGATGGATTCCGGAGATCGCCACGTTCTTGAACACGCCGGCCTGGACCATGTCGGCGGAGTCGTTTTACTACCTGCTGTTTCCCTGGCTGGCGCGGTGGAAGCGGCCGGAGAGCATAGGGCTGATCCTGCGCCGCCTGGCAGTGATCTGGTTCATCGGCTTGATTCCGGGCACGCTCTATATCCTCTTCAGTCCCGACGGAATCGCGCATCCCGACCGGTTTTCGACCGGCCCGTGGCTGCAAGCGCTGAAATATACTCCGCTCCCGCACATGGCCAGCTTCGTTTTCGGCATGGTGCTGGCTGAACTCGACGAAATCATTCCGCGCGCCGCGCGCTTTCGCCTTCTGCTGGGTGTCGCGGGGTTCGGGGTGCTCTTCTTTGTGCTGTGGCTGGGATCGGCTATTCCCTACCCGATCGTGCATGACGGCCTGCTGATGCCTCTCTTCGGCTGCATGATTATCGGGCTCTCCGGGCAGAATCTGCTGGCCAGTGCCCTAGGCATCAGGCCCCTGGTCTTCGTGGGCGAAGCCAGCTACTGCCTGTATCTGTTGCATTTCAACTTTTGGAACCTGATCCACGACACTCACGTTCTGAACCGGCTGCACCTGGCGCAGTACGATCCGTGGATCAGCTACGCGATCCTCATCGCGATGGCGCTGCTGGCATTGCACCTCGTAGAGAAGCCGGCGCAGCGGCAATTGCGCAAGTGGATGGGCGCATAGCCGCCCCAGCGGCGAAGCCCCTTCGCTGGGGACCCTGGGTAGGCGCGATCAGGGGAGTTCGCCGCCGGCGAAGAGGAACTCCCACGATGCATCGAGGTAGAGCCACCGTTGCGAGCCGAACCAGCTTGTGGGCAGGCTGGGCACGTGGAGCAGCGTGTGTCCTCCGGTGCAGATCATTTCCGTGCCATTCCAGCCGAGGAAGGTACAAGACGCGGTGCCGACCTGCGCGGGATGTGTGACGCGGCGGAGGCAGACCGGGCAACGATGGCGCTGATCGAGGGCGGCCCAGCGAAAAACAAACAGACAGATGGCGAAGGCGAAGACGAATTGCGCGAACTCCGCCATCGGCGAGAATCCGGCGATGTTCCAGTAGGCCAAATCGCATGAGGCAAAGTAAGCGATGCCCGCGCCAAGGGAGAACTTGGCAGCCAGGAAACTCCAGCGGTAGAGCCGGCTCAAAAAGGACGGCTTGTGCGAGCTGAAAGCGGACTCGCTCATGGAGATGGAGGTGACGGCCGGCAGCGCCAGTAGGGCGAGAAAAAGCGCGAACGCAAACACTCGCCACGGCCCGGCGATTGGCTGGCCAAGCGAGACCCCATCAAAATAGGAGATGTCGCCGCGTTCGTCCACAATCGAAATGGAACTGCCCGAGATCGCCTCCTGTCCAGCCGGCGACAAATGAGCGATCACGAAACCATCGGAGCCTGGAGCCGGCGAGACCACTCCGTCGTTGCTTTCCATCAGCCATGCGTCGGGGTGGCCGGGCAATTGCCACGATCCATAAAACACCACCCCGGCAATGCGTACCATCTTTCCGCCGATTTGAATCTCGCTGCCGTTGAGTAGCGGCTTCTGGCCGAAGTCTCGGACCCAGGCTTCGCGGCTCACTACTAGCGTGGGGAGATGTCCGTCGCCCGGAATTGTGGGCGCGAGCTGAAGCGGCAGATTGAGCATGGCAAGCAGGCCTGGGCTGGCATGGGCAACGCGCAAGGCGCGGAATGGATGCGTTTGGTTGGGGCCGGGCTCACTGGTGATCCAATAGAATGCGAGGTCGTCAAAGTAGCGCTGCCGGCTGGTTTTCCACTTCCGGAACTGCGCAAACGAGATAGTGGGGCGGGAGACGGGTGCATCGGCCATGCCGACGGAAATCAAAGCCGGCCTCAGCTGGAATCGCGCGCTATCGGCTTCTGCGCGCACCCCGGTAAGGAGACGCGCGGGAACCAGGCAGAGGATGAGAACGGCGCAAAGGCAAAGGATGCACTGAGCCGCAGACTCATGGAGAGATGCAGACGTTGGCGACGAAGCGGCATGGCGCCGGACCTCGATGGCATCCGCGAAGGAACCGGCGCAGAACGCGGCAATCTTGAACTGGGCGCGCCAGGAAAAGACCTCCCCGGCAAGTGCATTGCGTACATGCCATAGCTCGGCTTCCCACTCGCTTCGCCATTCGCTCCGCCGGCTGCCGGGCACCATGCGCGACGCCGTGCGCAGCAAGAGCAAATCTGCAGCATGTATCGTCCGCTCGAATGGAGACTTCATGCCATTTTCGCCTCCTCGTCGGGGATGAAGCGTTCCAGCAAGGGATAGCGTTTGCGCGAAGCTTCCAGGGTGCTTTGGCCGGCGTCGGTCAGCTTGTAATATTTGCGCGCCGGCCGCCCTTCCCCTTTCGCGGCGGATTCCCGTTCCCAATGCGAGCGGATCAGCCGGGCGCGCTCCAGGCGGCGCATGGCGGGGTACACCGTTCCGCTGGGAAGGCCAGAGATCTCCATTATGCTGAATCCGTAAACGTATCCGACTCCAATGGCCTGGAGGATCAAAGCGGCAGTGTGGGAGAGCTTTGTGTCTTGCGCCATACCGCATTTTAGCTATGTAGAAATCTACTTGACAAGAGCAAAATCTCCGATATGCTGAATGCTACATAGGGTGCGGCGGGAGCCGAGTCCATGCTGGAAGTAAAGAATCTTTTCAAGAGTTATCGCGGCATCCCGGCGGTGGAGGATGTGAGCTTCACGCTGGCGGCGGGAGAGATCGTGGGTTTTCTCGGGCCCAACGGGGCAGGGAAATCCACCACGGTAAAGATGATCACGGGCATGCTCCGGCCGAACGAGGGGCATGTGCTCTTCGAGGGGCGCGACATCCGTGAGGACATGGTGCGGTACCGCGCAGTCCTCGGCTATGTGCCCGAGGAAGCGCATCTCTACTCTTACCTCTCCGGCCTCGAGTATCTGCAACTGGTGGGCCGGTTGCGTGGCATGCGCGAGCGGGAGATCGAAACAAAAGCCACACGTCTCCTGGAATTGCTGCTCCTCAAAACGTGGCAGCATTCGCCCATCTCGTATTACTCAAAGGGCATGCGGCAGCGCGTGCTGATTGCCGCGGCGCTTTTGCATAATCCGAGGCTGCTTATTTTTGACGAGCCGTTATCCGGCCTGGATGTGATCTCGGCGCGATTGTTCAAGGATCTCCTGGAGATCCTGGCGGCTGAAGGGAAGGCGATTCTTTACATCTCCCACGTGCTGGAAACGGTGGAACTGGTGTGCGGACGCGTGATCGTGATCGCCAAGGGCCGCGTGCTTGCGGATGCGCCGCCTTCCGAACTGACGCACATGATGAGCCTGCCAAACCTGGAGAGCGTTTTTGCGCAGCTGGTGGAGCAGCAGGACACGCGGACACAGGCACGCCGCATGGTCGAGGTGATCGAGAGTCATGGGTGACGGCTTTCAGAGGATCTTTGAGCGCGACGACCCGGTGGTGATGTCGCTGGCTGTTCAGGCCGCAATGGGGCCGGTCGTCGAGCCGGAGCGCAGCCAGATCTCCCACCTATTTCGCCTTTTTGTGGAGCGGTTCTTCAATCATGAATCGGCGTCTCCGGACGGAGATGCCAAAGCGCGCATGATTCTGATTGCCTGCTCGGCGGGATTGCCCGGATTTGTCGTTGCCATTTACTTGTGGCCGGTCTATCACCGATTTCATGGTTGGCCGCCCGACAGCCCGCAGGTGGGTCCGCCGCCCTACTGGGTTCAGGTGAACCACCATTTCTTCTTCGTGATGTACTCGTTTGTGACCATGGGTCTCGCGACCGTCTTTGAGTGGGATTTGCTATTTCCGGATCAATTGGATGTATCGGTGTTAGGCACGCTGCCCATTGCTTCCATGAGAACCTTCGTGGCGCGCGTGGGCGCTATCCTCGTCGTCACTTTGGGCTTCCTCTTTGACGCCAACATCCTGGCGCCGCTGGTGCTGCCCGCAGCCACAGATCCGCCCCGCCTGTTTCCGCTTCTAGGCGGGCACCTGCTGTCCGTCGCCGCGGCCGGGTTGTTCGCTTCGTTGCTGGTCCTGGCCGCGCAGAGCACGCTGCTTGCCGCGTTTGGCGAACGATGGTCGCGCAAGTTTTCCCTCGCCGTCCAAGGGATGCTGGTAACCGTATTCCTGCTCCTCCTGCTCCTGTTTCCTGTCTTGTCCGGAGTGGTGCCGGCCATGCTCGGTTCTGCTCACACTTACGCGCTCTGGTTTCCGCCAGTCTGGTTTATCGGAATCTATCAACGCGTATTGGAAGGGTCTGCCGCAAATCCCTTTTATTCCACCCTCGCAAATTGGGGAACCATCGCTCTGCTGGGAGTGGGCGTTCTCACAATCCTTGCGTATCCCGTGGCGTATCTGCGCCGGGTGCGGGCCCTGGTGGAAGGTTCGCAAACCCGATCGAAAACCAACCGCATTGCGATGCCGTGGAACGGCCTTCTGCACGCCACAGTGTTGAGGCCGCCGGCGGCGCGCGCCATATTTCACTTCATCAGCCAAACCCTGCAGCGTGTGCCGCGCTACCAAATCTATCTGGTCCTCTACGGCGGCGTCGGCGTCTCCGTGGTCATCGCAACCGTCCTTCGTCTCAGCGTAGTGCGGGGTCAAATGGAATGGAGCATCTCCGCGGACGGAATCCGCACCGCGGTGGGAATCATCGCCTTCTGGGTCATTGCCGGATTGCGCACAGCGTTTGTGTCATCGGGGAATCGCCAGGGAAGCTGGATTCTGTGGGCGATCCACGGGCGTCCGCCGGATTTTGACACGGCGTTCGCGGAACTGAATGCGGCGAAAATCTGGGCGACGCTATGCGCGAGCTTCGCCACCCTGGCAGCAATCATCGTATTCCGGTTTTTGGGTCCGCCGGAATTGCTGACGCTAAGCGCAACGGCCGCGCAGGTGATTGCCGGCGGCGGCATGTGCGTGCTGCTGACCGATTTCTTTTTCCTCCGCGTGACCACCGTGGCGTGCACCGGGCAGCCCGGGCCGGAGAGCAATCTTGCTTTTGCTGTGCTGCGTTACTTCACGTTCTTTCCTCTTGTGTCATGGCTGTCCTGGGCTTCGCAACCGTGGATGGAGGCAAGCGGGCTGCATCTTGGCATCGCAGCGGGCGGGATCGTTGTTCTGCATCTCTGGTTGCGCTGGCATCATCGGGCGGTAGTGCGGGAAGCCGTCCAGCAGATTCCGCTCGAGGACGGCGAAGACGAGTTCCCGATGCGGCTGGGATTGCGCTACTGACGAGTTTGCAAGCCCTCATTCGGCTCATTCCATCGGAAAAGCTGGAACTCGCGAATGTGTGCCTCGGATGTGCTGGAGAGAATGTGAAGGCGCACGCGGCGGGCGGTGACAGAAGGAAACGCGTCGATCTTTTTGTGTCCGATGGCCTGCCCGGAGGCAATCGCCGACCACTTCTGCGTCTTTTCGTTCCAGATCTCGATGGCGTATTTCTGCACGTGCTGGCCGTCGTTCAGCCACTCCATGGTGATCGCGTGATCGAAGGTGACGGGGTAGTCGAAGCTGACGTCCAGGATAGCGTGATGCGAACCGGCCGGCGCGGACCAGAAAGTATCGGGGTCGCCGTCGAGCGCGGCAGCTGCTTCAGGTGTTGCCGCCGTATGTTGCAGCGACAGGTTATGTTCCGCCCGTTGGCGCAGCGCGTTGCCGAATTCGCGCAACCGCGCCACATCGGAATCGGGCAGCAGACCGCGATTGTCCGGCGCAAGACCCAGCATGAGTTGCGCGCCGCGGCCGACGGTTTGGTCGTAGGTGGAGAGAAGTTCGTCCACGCTCTTGAGCGAGGTCTCGTCGTCAGGATGCCAGAACCAGTGATTGCGGCGCAGGGGCGTATCGGCCTCCACAGGCCGCCAGCGCAAATAGCCGTGCCGGTCAATCACGTTCCAGTTTTCGTATGTCACAACGCCTGCTTCATTGCCCACCCAGCGCGCATCGCCAAATTCGAATAATCCGGTATCCGCGAAAACAACGGTGTTCGGCTGATACGTGCGTAGCGTCTCCACTATCTTGCGAAAGTCGTAAACGTGGCCTCCGCTGCCCGCGCCGTCCAGCCAGAATTCCACCAGGTCGCCATAATTCTGCGCTAGCTCTGTAAGCTCGGCGTCGTAATAGCGGTCGTAGGCTGCCGTATCGCTGTACCGTGGATCGTGCCGGTCCCACGGCGAGAGATACACGCCAAATTTTAGGCCATATTTGCGCGCGGCCCGCGCCACTTCTCCCACCACGTCACCCTTGCCATCGCGCCATGGACTGCTCTTCACGCTGTAGCTGGTTTGCGCGGTTGGCCACAGGCAAAAGCCATCGTGATGTTTGGCCACCAGCACCACGTATTTCGCGCCTGCCGCGCGGATCGCCTCCATCCACTGATCGGCATTGAATGCCGTGGGATTGAAAACCGATGGGCTCGCAGTGCCGTCGCCCCATTCCTGGTTGAGAAATGTGTTGGTGGAAAAATGAACGATCACGCCGAACTCAAGATCCTGCCACGCCGTTTGATACGGCGCGGGCCGGATATCGCCAGTCGTGTCCTGAGCTCCGCAAGGCACGCTCACATACAGAATCGTGAGCGACAGCAGCAGTCCAGGGAGTCTTGCCTTCAGGAGAAAATGTAGGATCTTCACCGCAGCATTGTATCGTCCTGCCGCGGATACCCGGCTTCACGGCACCAAGATAATCTTGCCGCCCACGCCTCCGCTTTCAGCCAACCGATGCGCCTCCGCAATCTCGCTCAGCTTCATGGTGCGCGCAATCGGGATGATGAACTCCTCCCGCACCACATCGTCCGCCAATTCGTAAAGCCGCGACGCGTCCGGCACCGTCATTATGGCCTCCACTCGAAGATCATGCTGTTTTGCACCCTCCGGGACGCCGAGCACCGAGCCCAATACGCCGCCTGCGCGGATCGCCTTCAACAGCCGCTGAATCGTAGGTCCATTCACCGTATCGGCAATCGCGTCCAGGTCGTGCAGCTTTTCCACCTCGCCCTCATCGTCGATCGCCACCACGCCGTCTACATTCAATTCGCGTTTTGCCTGGTCCCGCTCCCGCCCACGCACTCCGGCCAGCACGCGCAGCCCACCCTTGCGCGCCGCATGCACGGCGGAGCGGCCCACGCTGCCTAGCGCGCCCGTTACCAGCACCATCTCTCCGGGCTTCGCCTTCACCGCCCGTTCAATCAGTTGCGTCCCCGTCAGCGTCACCAGGGGCAGCGCCGCCGTCTGCTCAAATGTCAAACCATCCGGAATGGGCGAGAGCACATCCGCCTTTGCCACCGTGTACTCCGCATACGTTCCATTGGCCAGCGCCATCACCCGCATGCCCTTGGGAAATCCGCTCACGCTGCGCCCGCACGCTTCCACTTCGCCGGCCAGGTCACGTCCCAGAATCGCCGGAAACTTCTGCGGAAAACGCTCCTTCGCCGCGCCGCTGCGGATTTTGTAATCTATCGGGTTGATGCTCGTCGCTCTCACCCGCACCAGCACTTCGTTATCGCCATATTCCGGCATTCCAGTATCCTCATACCGCAGCCGGCTTGCATCGCCATACTCGTGAATAAGGACTGCCTTCATGCGCACCTCATTGTTCGCGCCATCGCCGGTCCTGCCGGGATGCAGCAACTCGGAAATTTGCTCTAAGCTGCCTCAGAGGGCCACCGGCGCAGCATTCCATGGACGAACCGCACCGCAAGTTGTCCCAGTTTCTTTTCCACATCCGGCCCTGCCAGCGGCTTTCCATGCCCCGGCGCAATCACGCGCGGATGCAGCAGAGCCAGCCTGCGGATTGAATCCGCGGCAGTTACAAAGTCCTCGGTGAAATATGCCGGCGGTCCGTGCAGCTCCGGCGGCTGCGTCAGCACTGACGCAAAGAATGACTCCGGCTTGGTGGTGCAAAACGCGTCCCCTGCAAGCAGCGTCCGGTCCGCCGGCCGGAACAGCGAAATATGCCCAGCCGTGTGCCCCGGAGCATGAATGATCTGCCACTCCGGCAGCACGCTCGTCTGGATTACGTTCTGGCTCTCCGCCAGCAATCGCAGGCGATGGCTAAGATTGACCGGGCCGCGGGGATAGATAGGCGCCAACAGCGACATCAACCCTCCCTCTGCTCCTGTCTTCGGCGGAGGATACTCACTCTTGCCGTTCAGGTACGGCGCCTCCATCTGATGCGCATACACCGGGACGTTCCATTCTCCGGCCAGGTCAGGCGCGCCGCTCACGTGGTCAAAATGCCCATGCGTCAGCACAATCGCGTTGGGCGGCCCGCCAAACACCTGCTCCGCCCAGTTGCGAATGTATCCGGCCGAGTAAGGCACGCCCGTGTCCACCAGGGTCCACGACCCGTTCGCGTGCATCACTCCAAAAACATTTACAAAGCCGAGCCGCAGGCCATGCACTCCTACGGCAACCTGGTCGATCGCCTGCACCAGTTGGCTTGAAACCGGCAATCCGGCCTGCACATCGGTTTGAACCACTCCTGCACCCCTGTTGAACGCACTGCCGCGCCGCCAGGTAAACCCGCGTCGCGTGGTTCAACTCTAGTTGGGATGCGCTTTCCCAGGTTAAGGCTGTTGCGGAGAAGGATCTAGCTTGACAACCTGCGCCGTCAATAAACGGTATTGATGCAGCATTTTCAGCCGCCAGCGCAGGATCATCCCGAAGGCCAGGATGAAGAAAAGGCCGCCGGTCTGCTCCAGGCTCATCACGGAATCGAAATAGCCGCGGGCGAAATACCGGATCGCCGCCAGCACCACCACCACCAAAAAGAACGCGCCTGAGCGCTGCATCATGATGGCGTCGCCCGCCCGCACCAGCCGCGAAGTGGCCAGCAGCGGCCATGCCAGCAGAACGGCTCCGACGAGAAACGCAACCAGCGCCCATGTCCAAGGAACCCGGAACGCGGGAACCAGGAACATCGAGAAACCGGTTGCCATGCCCAGCGGCGGAATGATGATTTTGCGAACTGTTACGGCCGTCCGGCCCTCGCGCACACGCCACGCCAGCACGCCTGCCAGGCCTACTACGGACATTACTGCTGTTGTTGCTGCGATGGGAAGATGCATTGCCGACCTTCCACCAATTTTACCAAAGGGCCGCATGCTCGTGGGCTTCAGCCGTGCTTGAATCGAGCTTCAATCCGGCTGTTCGTTGAACCCGCGTCCGCTGAGGATCATCGGCACACACCGTTCCGCCCGCGCTGCTCGGGTTTTCGCCTGCTTCGCGCTCATAATGTGGAAGATGTATGACTTTCTCCGCCCCGGCGTAAGCGCTTCAAAGGCCGATTTGAGAACCGAGTCCGCATCCAGCCCGGCCTGTAATTCCTCAGGAATTGCGTACTCCGAAGGCTTCTTGAGCTCAACTTTCTTCCCGGACTCCTCCAAAGCCATGGCCTCGTAGAGATATTTGCTCAGGGTTGATTCGATCGCGGTGATCCCTTTGACGGAAGTGAACTTGATCCATCGTGCGGCCTGGGTGTGCTCTCCAATCCTCTCCAGAATGTGACTGGGGTCCTTGAGCAGCGCGCCTTTGAAGAACGAGAACGCACACGACTCCTTGAGCGGGATGACGATGGCAACATTCTTCCTGAGGTACGTGAAGCAGTGCTTGCCCCACTTGAGTTCATCCCTCAGATCGCAATTGAGCGCGATTCGGCGCAGCTCCTCCGTTTCCTTCTGCCATTTTTTCGCGAATGGAACTTTCATCCTTTCAGGCTCCAGTCCTCAATATCAATGGTCTCACTCCGGTTATTCCCAAGCGCCAATGACTAATGCTCCGCCTGGAAATCATCCAGCGCAGTTTGGCCCAAGCTTTTCATATCCGGGTGAATGCCACAAGACGCAACAGGGCAAAAGCTCCAGCGCCTGGTGCGGCGCCAGCAGGAACTCTAAGGGAGGATGATGCGATGCAAGTCGAGAGATGGCGGCGCAACCGGCGTCTGGCTCAACATCACGTGAATCTGTCCGCGATGGTGCGTCTGATGGTTGAAGAAATGGGCCAGTACCACTTCCGGATCGTCTTCGCGCTCCTGCCCCAGATTGTTGGTATATGCGATCCGCCGATCCAAAACTCCGCGCGCGGGGGCCGCGAAGAATCTCTCGATTCGCGCGTCCTCCGCGGCTCTCGCCTCGCGCAGGGCAGTGAAGTCGTCGTAGAGCACCGTTGTAAGCCGGGGAGTGGCTTGCCCGCCGCCTTCAAACCGTCCCATCCAGATCCGATCCCCCAGCAGGATGTGATTTAACAGTCCATGGATGCTCCCCATCGATCCCCGCCGCTCCATGCGGTACTCGGCGTCCTCCAGTTGCGCGCAGCATTCATAAACCCTCTCATTCGCAATGCGGTTATAACTCGCCATCATCCTGAAGTGATCGAACCAGTTCATCGGAGAACGCCTCCTGGAGCTCTTTTTGATAACGCTTTGACGAGAACAATTGTCCCAGATTCGCTATCGGGATTCCGCCAAACGCAATCCTTGTTTCCGGTCCCGTCTTTCGCTCGCTGCTTCCTGCCAACTGTTCTTCGCGTTTCCGTAACTTTTCCCTTCGATTGGGGTCTTTAAATTACGACGGCGAATCCTCACCCTGCGTCTAATAGGGTGGATTCGCCATAGAAGTTCCGCTATTTCCTTGGGTGCGGAGGAGAACGATGTTCGCAAAGGTATTCCATTCAAAGCAGTTAAGTCTTCAGGCTCTGGCAATCGCCGCGGTTCTTGCCGTCCCAGCGCCGGCTCTGCTGGCACAGGACCAGGCGCCGCCGCCGCAGGATCAGGCGCAACAGCAGGATCAGACGCAGACTTCCGGCGCCCGTACCGACGGCCAGATCGAGATGGATGTGGTCCAGGCACTGGATGCCTCCACCGCATTGAAAAATGACCTTATTACAGCCGCTACCATCCAGGGGCAGGTCACCCTTTCCGGCACCGTTGCCAGCGATGCCGACAAGCAGCTCGCCGGCTCAATCGTTGGCAAGGTTGCGGGCGTCTCCAAGGTCAACAACAGCCTGAAAGTCGGCAATCCGGCCAATGACCCCAACGCCCAGACCGACCTGAATGACACCGCACCTCCGGATGAGGACCAGAACGCCAATACCCCGCCGCCGAGCTATCAGCCGCCCGACGGTCCGCCGAGCACGCAGCAACAGCCGGCCTACGGCCAGCAGCAGCCTCCGGCCTATCCGCAGCAGGGTCAGAACTACCCGCAGCAGCCCGGCTATCCCCAGCAGGGGCAGAACTATCCCCAGCAGCAGCCGCCGCCTTACGGGCAGCAGCCGGGCTACCCGCCGCCGCCGCCGCCCCCTCCGGGCTACCGGCAGCCGTATCAGCCCTATCCGCAGCAGTCGTATCAGCAGCCTGCGCCGCCGTATTCCTTCGCCACGAGCCCTCTTACCGTTGCGCAGGGCACGGTGCTTCAGTTGCGCACCAATGACGCCGTTACCAGCAAGAAAGCCAAGGTTGGCACGCCCATCGATTTCACCGTCATCCGCGACGTAACCGTGAACGGCTACCTGGCCATTCCGCGCGGCGCCACCGTCCACGGCGTGCTGGCTGAGGTCAAGCACGCTGGGCAGCTCACCGGCAGCCCCGAGCTGGCTCTGCAAATGACCTCGCTCGATATCGACGGCCACAACTATCCCGTGGATTCCGATCTGTTCAAGGTGAAGGGCCCCAGCAAAACGGGGCGCACCGTGAGCAACGCCATTGGTGGTGCGCTGATAGGCGCAATCATTGGTGGCGCGGCGGGTGGTGGTGGCGGCGCTGCCATCGGGGCAGCCGCCGGCGGCGGCGCGGGTACCGTGGCCTCCGCAGCCTCGAACCCGAATGCCTGGATCCCGGCTGAGGCTTTGGTTACTTTCCATCTGGCAAGCCCGGTCACCGTCGATCCGGTCAATCGCGAGCAGGCCGCGCGTCTCGCCCAGGGCCTGTTTCCCGGCGGCCCGCAGCTTTATCGCCGTGGCTATGGCTACTACGGAGGCTACGGCTACCCGGCTGCCTACTACGGCTATCCTCCGGTTTACTATCGTCCTTACTACCTGGCCGGCGGTTATTACTACTGGCGCTAAAGCCCATGGACGATTGAAGCAGCAAACAGCAAAGCGGGCGTCCTCATAGTGGACGCCCGCTGCATTTTGTCTCTTGTTCCGTCGCCCCGTGGCTCTATTCCTTGTACTTCCCATAGCTTTCCATCTGCCTGGCGGTAAAATCCCTCCGCTCCACCGGCGAGGACAGAACGGTCGAGGTCGAGGTCGCTCCCAGCGCCGACAGCCGGTCGATGAGCCCCTCCATATGCCGGATCGAAACTACGTCCGCTTCAATCACAAACGACTCTGAACCCGTGATCCGATGGCACCGCCGTACCTCCGAGAGCTCCTTGAGAGCCGTCACCGTGCGGCTGATCTGCAGGTCGCCCCCCGGAATGGTCAGCCGCATCAGGATGCGTATGGGCGCGCCCAGCTTGGCCGCATCGATCGCCGCGTGATAGCCGGTGATGACGCCCGCCTCTTCCAGCCTGTGCACCCGTTCCGCCACAGCCGGCGTTGACAGGCCCACCTTCCGCCCCAGCTCGGCAAACGTCAACCGGGCATTGTGCTGCAAACCCTCCAGGATCTTCCAGGAAATCGTGTCCAGCTCCACGACGTTGGGTAAATGCTTATGCGGCATGCCATCAATCCTTAGGTCTCAAGCTAATTATGCCTAACGACATAAACCTCGCGCCCCCATTTTTCTTCAAAGCGCCATTTTCTCGGCATATGCACGAGCCTAATCTGGGATTAGCCGGAATGCTTCCCCGTTCCTGAACCTCCCCCGCTTCCGGCACAGAGGTTCTCATGAGCACATCCGCGACCATTCCATCCCATACCGCCGCCGAATCGCTGTCCAGCGACCGCGACTTTCTCCCCCTCAAAGGCACCGACCACGTTGAGTTCTACGTGGGCAACGCGCGCCAGGCTGCGTACTTCTATCGCGCCGCATTCGGCATGTCGCTGGTGGCTTACGCCGGCCCTGAAACCGGCCAGCGCGACCGCGCCTCTTACGTCGTCCAGCAGGGCAAGGTTCGCTTTCGTGCTCACCACTCCACTTCGCCCCGAGGGGCCGATCGCCGATCACATTCATCGCCATGGCGATGGCGTAAAAGTCGTCGCGCTCTGGGTGGACGACGCGCGCCGTGCCTGGCGCGAGACCACCAGCCGCGGCGCCGTCAGCGTCGCCGAGCCCAACGTAAAAACCGACGAGCACGGCCAGGTGGTCCTTTCCAGCATCAGCACCTACGGCGACACCATCCACACCTTCGTCGAGCGCGGCGATTACAACGGCCCATTCATGCCCGGCTATGTCGCCGTCGATCACGATACAGTCGCTCGCCCCGTCGGCCTGCTCCACGTCGACCACATGGTGGGCAACGTGGGCTGGCACGAGATGGACAAGTGGGTCGACTTTTATGGCCGCGTCATGGGCTTCTCGCTTTACCAGCATTTCGACGACAAGGACATCTCCACCGAGTATTCGGCGCTCATGTCGAAGGTGATGGCCAACGGCAACGGCTACGTCAAGTTCCCCATCAATGAGCCCGCCGACGGCAAGAGAAAATCCCAGGTCGAGGAGTATCTCGATTTTTATCCCGGCCCCGGCGTGCAGCATATCGCGCTGGCCACCAACGACATTCTGCAAACTGTCACGCGGCTCAGCCAGCAGGGAGTCGAATTCCTGCGCGTGCCGCATTCCTACTACACCGAGTTGCAGGCGCGCGTGGGCAAAATCAACGAGCCCATCGAGGAGCTGGAGAAGCTCGGCATCCTGGTGGATCGCGACGACGAGGGCTACATGCTGCAGATCTTCACCAAGCCTGTCGAAGACCGGCCCACGCTGTTTTTCGAGATCATCCAGCGCAAGGGCAGCCGCAGCTTCGGCAAGGGCAACTTCAAGGCGCTGTTTGAAGCCATCGAACGCGAACAGCAGCTCCGCGGCAACCTCTGATCGGCACGTTCACCTCGCGCCGAGGAGAAACACCATGGCCACCGCAACCCTGATCGCCGCCGCCTCTTACATCATCAAGCAGGACTACTCCGCTTACACCCCGGAGCAGCACAGCGTCTGGTCGGAGCTTGTCGGCCGAGTCTTGCCCGAGCTTGAGAAGCACGCCGCGCGCGAATACCTTGAAGGCTTCGAGATCATCGGCCTGCAGCGCGACCACTTGCCCAATCTCACTGCGATTACGCGCCGCCTTGGGCCGCGCACCGGCTGGAGTTCCACGCCAGTCAGCGGCTTCCTGCCCGCGCCCGCGTTTTTTGAGATGCTGGCCAACCGGCTTTTTCCCACCACCACCTGGTTGCGCTCGCGCGAGTCGCTCGAATACACGCCGGAGCCCGACATCTTCCACGACGTCTTCGGCCACGTTCCCATGCACGCGCACAAGGTCTTCGGAGATTTTCTTGAGCACTACGGCCGCGTTTGCGCCGCCATCAGCGACCAGGAAATACTGGAAAAGCTCGGCCGCCTCTTCTGGTATACAGTGGAGTTCGGCCTCATCCGCCAGGACGGCGAGATCAAGGTGTACGGCAGCGGCCTCATCAGCTCCCATGGCGAGTGCCGCAACGTGGTCCAGGGCGGTTGCAAGGTCCACGACTTCTCCCTGGACGAAGTTCTGAACACGCCGGTCAAGGTGGACGAGTTCCAAAAGGTCCTTTTCGCCATCCACAGTTTCGACGAAGTGTACGAGGCCATGCATGAAGCAGAGCAGCGAGTCAACAACGGTACTCTCTGAATCGGAATCGGCCGCGGCCGAGCTTTCGTATCAGTCCGGATTTGGCAACGAGTTCGCCACGGAAGCCGTTGCCGGCGCGCTCCCGCAAGGGCAGAACGCCCCGCAGAAGCATCCGCTCGGCCTCTACACCGAGCAATTCAGCGGCTCGCCGTTTACCGCTCCCCGCGCAACCAACCGCCGCACCTGGACCTACCGCATCCGGCCATCGGTCACGCATCGCCCGTACGAAGAGATTGCGGCAAAGCTCATTCGCAGCGGACCGTTCAACGAAGTTCCCACTACTCCCAATCAGCTTCGCTGGGATCCGATCCCGGTTCCCACTGAGCCCACGGACTTCGTCGACGGCATCGTCACCCTCGGCGGCAACGGCGATCCTGCGATGCAGACCGGCGTCGCCATCCATCTTTACGCCTGCAACGCCTCCATGCACGACCGCTTCTTCTACAACGCCGACGGCGAACTGCTCATCGTTCCCCAGCAGGGCGCGCTGCGCTTCCACACCGAACTCGGCATCCTCCACGTCGCTCCCGGCGAAATCTGCATTCTCCCCCGCGGCGTCAAGTTCCGCGTGGTGCTGGATGAAAAACAGGCCCGCGGCTACATCTGCGAGAACTACGGCCTCCCGTTCCGCCTGCCCGAACTCGGCCCCATCGGCGCCAACGGCCTCGCCAATCCGCGCGATTTTCTCTCGCCCGTAGCCGCCTATGAAGACCGCGACGGCGAGTTCCACATCATCGCCAAATTCCTCGGCCGCCTCTGGTCCGCCTTCATCGATCACTCGCCGCTCGACGTGGTCGGCTGGCACGGCAACTACGCGCCCTACAAATACGACCTCGCGCTCTTCAACTGCATCAACACCGTCTCCTTCGACCACCCCGACCCCTCCATCTACACCGTCCTCACCGCGCCCTCGCTCAACCCCGGCACCGCCAATTGCGACTTCGCCATCTTTCCCCCGCGCTGGATGGTGGCCGAACACACCTTCCGCCCGCCCTGGTTCCATCGCAACCTGATGAACGAATTCATGGGCCTCGTCTTCGGCGCTTACGACGCCAAGGCCGAGGGCTTCGTCCCCGGCGGCGCCAGCCTGCACAACTGCATGGCCGGCCACGGCCCCGACGCGGAAACATTTGAGAAGGCCACGAATCGCCGAGCTGAAGCCGCAGTATCTCGCCAACACGCTCGCCTTCATGTTTGAGACGCAGCTCGCCGTCCGTCCCACCGCCTTTGCCATGAACGCGCGCATCCTTCAGCACGAGTACTTCGAATGCTGGCAGGGACTCAAGAAGCATTTCAACGCTGGAGAGAACGGCCGATCCCGCAAATGACCGCCATTGAAGCCGCGCTCAGCAGGCTCATCGACTACGCAGGCCTCTACCCGCCTGCCGCGCTCGACATGCAGGCCGCGGTGCGTAATTACCTCGAGTACCGCGAGTCGAAGCACGAATTCGTCCTTGGCAGATTCATCGTCAACATTGCGCGCCTGAATGAAATGCGCGAGGCCGCTGGCGATGCGTTTGGCTCCATGCGTCTCAGCGTCGTCGCGGCGCAGGATTTGGACCCGCGGCTCATCTGGCGACATCTCGATGAAGGTTTTCGCATCGAGTCCATCGAGATGAAGTGCAATGACGCGGCAACGGCCGTGAGCTTTGCCGAGCTTTTGCCGGACGCAGTGGAACGCTACTTTGAAATACCCGTCGAGGATCCTGTGCCCGAATGGCTCGACACGCTGGCCGGAATTCGCGCCCGCGCCAAACTGCGTATGGGCGGTGTGGTTGTAGAAGCATTTCCTTCCACCAAGGCGGTCGCGCGGATGCTGCATGCTCTTGCCGGACGGCAACTGCCATTCAAGGCCACGGCGGGACTGCATCATCCCATCCGTTCCCGTCATCCCTTCACGTATGCAGCCGATAGCACCTCAGGCACGATGCACGGTTTTCTCAATGTGCTGTTGGCCGCAGCGCTCCTGTACTCTGGAGGCGCAGCCGGCGAGGCCCTGCGCACGCTGGAAGAAGAGGACGCCGGCACCTGGCGCGTAACCCCGGACGCAATCCGTTGCCGCGCGGTCGAGTGGACTACGGACCAGCTTCACGAAGTTCGCAGTCGCTTCTTCCTCAGCTTCGGATCGTGTTCGTTCGTCGAACCGGTCCGCGACCTGGAGGCACTCGGATGGCTGAAGTAACAAATCGGGCTAGTTGGATCGCCTCTGCCAACTCGCCTGGCGCCGATTTCCCGCTTGCAAATCTCCCTTTCGGCGTCTTCACCCACCCCCATTCCACGCGCATCGGCGTTGCCATTGGCGATCAGATCCTCGATCTACGCGCGGCCGCCAGCGAAGCGCTGCTCAAGGGACTTCCCGGCTCGGTCGTCGGCGCCTGCACGGCGTCCGTCCTGAATCCGCTGATGGCGCTCGGGGCCGATGCCTGGTCTGCGGTCCGCCGCCGCATCACTGAGCTGCTGGCCGCAACCGCCTCCGAGTCCACGCAGCGAGCCGTGGCGCAGATGCTCATTTCTCAGCGCGACGCCGAGATGCAGCTCCCGGCCGAGATCGGCGATTATACCGACTTCTACGCGTCCATCCACCACGCCACGCGCGTCGGCAAGCTCTTCCGCCCTGACAATCCGCTCCTGCCCAACTACAAATACGTCCCTATCGGCTATCACGGGCGCTCGTCTTCGATCGTCGTCAGCGGCCAGCCGATACGCCGCCCCTGGGGCCAGGCCAAACCGCCGCAGGCCGTCGAGCCATTCTTCGGCCCCGCGCGCAACCTCGATTACGAGCTCGAAATTGGCATCTTCATCGGCCCCGGCAATTCACCAGGCGAGCCGATCCCCATCGCGAAAGCCGAGCCGCACGTCTTCGGCCTCTGTCTCGTCAACGACTGGTCTGCGCGCGACATCCAGTCCTGGGAGTACCAGCCGCTGGGGCCGTTTCTCGCCAAAAACTTTGCCACCACCATCTCTCCGTGGGTCGTTTCGCTTGAAGCGCTTGCGCCCTATCGCGTGCCTCTTGCCGCGCGCGCTGAGGGCGACCCCGCGCCCCTCTCGTACCTCACCTCACCCTCGGCGCAGCGCGATGCCATCGACCTCACTCTCGAAGTCTTCCTCGAATCACAGCAGATGCGCGATCGAGGCATGGCGCCGGTTCGCGTCAGCCGCGGCAATCTCCGCGATCTCTACTGGTCCATCTCGCAATTGGTCGCGCATCACTCGAGCAACGGCTGCAATCTCCGTGCTGGCGATCTCCTCGCTACCGGCACCATCTCCGGCCCGGAAGAAGGCTCTGAAGGCTGTCTGCTGGAGATGAAACACCGCGCCGAGCCGCTCCGCCTGCCCACCGGCGAAACCCGCTCTTTCCTTGAGGATGGTGATGCAGTTACGCTCCACGCCTACGCGGAACGCGAGGGTCTGCCCCGCATCGGATTCGGCGTTTGTTGGGGAAGAATTATCGCCGCGCGCTGATTGAAATCTGACACACATGGGGCAGGGAATCGCCTGAAGGCCCGCGCCGATCAGATAGTCCGGTTCACTAAGAGCATAATGATGGTCCCGACCAGGATGGCCCCCACGCCGCCGCTAGGAATGTAGCCCCATCTGCGGCTGTAGGGCCAAGTGGGAGCAACGGCAATCAGCAAAAGAATCAGTGAAGGAATAACGAAGATGACGATCATGTTCCCCCGGGCGCGGCTCTCCGACACTACCGCTTACTATCGGTGATGCGCCCAGGGGCATTCCAGGTTGTCTGCGCAAGCTTTAGCGGATTTCCAGCTGATCAATCTCGAACTGGAATTTGCCCGGCGTCATGCGAAGGAATCCCAGCCCCATCATGTCGCTGCCATCCGCTTGAAACGCCGAAAACGGAAACGTGTACTGCTTCCATTCCGGTCCCGCAACGAAAGTGACCCCCGCCGGAAAGTCCTCGCCCTGCCCAGCGTCCGACTCCTTCATCATCTGCAGCGAGTAGGTGTTCCCGTCGCCCTTGGCCCAGAAGCTGATCTCCTTCTTGCTGGACAGGTTCACCGTTTGGAACGGCGCTGTTCCCGGAAAATACAACGCTCCCGCAAACGGGGATGAGAATCCTTTCACCACCTCACCCGTTATCTGCAGCGCACCTTTGGTGCCCGCCGCGCCCGGTTCCACCACAGCCATCGCCGAGGTAGATTTTCCCCCGCCGCCCATCTGGTCGCTGCCGGCCATCCACGATCCGTAGGTCGCCGTCACCTTGCCTTCGTCAAAAGTGCTCACCCCGTTGGACTCTGAACCCGCGGGCACTGGCGCCATCGACAGCGGCTTCCCCATTGCGCCGTTCAGGCTCGCAACCGCTAGCGTCACCGTCTTCGTATGGTCCGAGCTGGGCCCGACCATCAGCTCAAATATCCCCGGCTCCACCACGCGCTGCATGTTGATGTCCCAGATTCTCAGCATCTCCGGCGTTACCGAGAACGCGACTGTCCGCTTCTCGCCCGGCTTCAGCGTCACCCGCTCAAATCCGGTCAGTTTCATCACTGGCTGCGTCACTGAGGAAACGCGCGGATGCACATAAAGTTCCGCGACTTCGTCACCTTCCCGCGTTCCTGTGTTCGTGACCTCAACGCTGACCTTCGCCATTCCGCCGGTCAGAATCTGTTGCGGCTCCACTCGCAGGTTGTCGAACGTGAATGTGGTGTAGCTCAGCCCCGATCCGAACGCGAACAACGGCTGCCGCGTGCTGAACTCGTAGCTGCGATCGTCCGATGGCTTGTGGTTGTAGAAATCCGGCAGCGCCCCCACGGTGTGCGGAAACGTCATCGGCAGCTTGCCGCCCGGGTTCACGTCGCCGAACAGCACCTCGGCGAACGCCTGTCCGCCCATCTCGCCGAGGTACCAGCCTTCGAAGATTCCCTGCGCGTGCTCCGCAATGTAGTTGACTGAGAGCGGCCGGCCGTTGATCAGCAGCACCACCACCGGTTTTCCGGTCTCCACCACGGCCTTCACCAGCTCGTTCTGAGCGCCCAGCAGGTCCAGCGAGTCGCGATCTCCGCGATGCTCGTCCGACCAGGCCTCGCGATTTGTGCTCTCGTTCTCGCCCACCACCACGATGGCCACATCGGCTGCCTTCGCCGCTTCCACCGCCGCCTTGATCGCGTCCTGCTGCGTCTTCGGCTCCACAAGCTCCACGCCATCGGCAAACCATCCTTGAAATCCCTCCAGCGCGGTCGTGATCTTGCATCCCTGCGCGTAAGTTACCTTCGCTTTGTCGCCGACATAGGCCTTGATTCCGTCCAGCACGCTGATCCCGTAGCCAGGATCACGGCTGTATCCACCAATGTGAACGTCCGCCGCGTTCGGCCCAATCACCGCTATCGTCTTCAGCTTGGTAAGATCGAGCGGCAGAAGGTTCTTGTCGTTCTTCAGCAGCACAATCGATTTCCGTGCGGCCTCCAGCGCAAGTTGCTTGTGTTCCGGGCTGTTGTTGATGCGCTCCGCATAATCCAGATCGACATACGGTTGATCGAACAGCCCCAGCCTGAATTTCGTCTCCAGCACCCGCGCCACCGCGCGGTCCACCTCGCTCACCGGCACCGCCCCCACCTTCACTTGTTGCACCAGGCCGGGAAAAATAGGCGAATCCGAGACCTCGAAATCTACCCCTGCGGCCAACCCCTTTCGTGCCGCGTCCGCCGTGTCCCACGCAACGTGGTGCGTGTAAACCAGCATCTGCAATGCGTTGTCGTCGGAGCTCACATAGCCGTCAAAGCCCCACTCCTGCCGCAGCACCTTGTCCAGCAGCCAGTGGTTCATGTGCGAAGGCACTCCGTCGATCTCGTTGTAAGAAGCCATCACGCTGCCCACGTGCGCTTCCTTCACCGCGGCCTCAAACGGGGGGAAGAAGTTCTCCCGGATCACGCGCTCCGAGTAATTCCCCGGCGCCGTATTCGTCCCGCCTTCAGGCATTCCGTGCACCGCAAAGTGCTTCGCCGTCGCCAGCACATGATGCCGGTCAATCAAGAATGAGTCGCCCTGCAATCCCTCGATCGCCGCCACGCCAATCCGCGACACCAGGTACGGGTCCTCGCCATACGTCTCTTCCGTCCGCCCCCAGCGCGGGTCCCGCGCAATGTCCAGCACCGGCGAGAAGACCTGATCCGAGCCGCGCGAACCGGCCTCATCGCCAACAGCCGTAAAGATGCGCTTCACCAGCGCCGGGTCCCACGTGCTGGCCAACCCCAGCGCCTGGGGAAAGCTGGTGCTGCCGTACTCCATGTACCCGTGCAGCGCCTCGCCCGGGAAAATCACCGGAATCCCCAGCCGCGTCTTCTCCAACTGGTACCGCTGCACCGCGTTGCGCAGGATGGCCGCATTCCGCGGCGTCAACTTCATCGGCGCCGACCATTCCCCCGCGATCGTTTGCCGCGCGGTCTCCGTCGTGTACGTCCCCGTCGGATCGATCACATCCACCTTCTGAATCCACCCCCAGGAGAGCTGGTCTACCTTCTCTTCAAGCGTCATGCGGCCCAGCAGGTCCTTTACCCGGTCGGCGATGGGCAGGCTGGCATCCTTGTAAGGCGGCGTTCCCACCGATTCGGCGGGCTTCTGTTGTCCGGCGGCGCCTGGCATCGTAATCGGAAGACACAGCAGTAAAGCAGACAAAACGTGGAAGCAGCGTACGCGCGCGCGGATGTTCATGGCTCTGGAAGGTCCTTTCAGGAATCTGGCGAGTTATTGTAGTTCAATTACGGGTATCGCCGGTGTGCGGTGCCGCACCCCATGTTGTTCTCAGAGAATGACCGCGTCGCAAGATACTGGACCGAAATGATCCCGTAACACTGTGTTTATCTGTCAGAATCGTTATAGAGATCGCTACTGATGCGCAGAGTTGCGCTGGTTGAGAACCCAGCTTCCGGACAGACATCGCCCCGCCGCCAAGCCATTGTGCGCGAAACCATCGCTGCCCTCCGGCAGGCGGGGATTGAGACCGATCGATACACCATCGACGGCCCCGGCAGCGGTTCCCAACTTGCCCGCCAGGCCATGGAGCGCGGTTGCGACGCCATCCTCGTTGCCGGCGGCGACGGCACGGTTCACGAAATCCTGCAGTGCCTCGTCGGCACTGACGTGGCGCTCGGCGTAGTTCCCATGGGCACCGCCAATGCGCTCGCCTCAGACCTCGGCCTGGTTGGCTCCCCGTCGAGAGCCATTCACAGGCTGCTTTGCGCTCTGCCCGTCAAAGTCCCCGTCGGTCGCATCACCTTCCGTGCCGAGGACGGCTCCGAGCAATCCCGCTATTTCACCGTGGCCGCAGGCGTTGGAGCCGATGCCCTCCTCATGGCCCGTATGGATCCAGTCCTCAAACGCCGCCTCGGCTATCTCCTTTATCTCATTGAGGCCTTTCGTATCTGGGCCAGCCACCCGTTCCCCCTCTTTCAGGCCAGCTTCGTCAACGGCGGCGGAACCCCCCGCACTGAGCAGGCTTCCCAGATCCTTGCCGTCCGCGTCCGATCCTTCGGAGGCGCGCTCGGCCGTCTCGCCCCCGGCGCCAGCCTCCACAGTCACAACCTGGCTCTTCTCGCCTTTAAAACCCGCAGCCGTCTGCGCTATCTCCTGTTTCTTCTCGCCGTCATCACTTCCCGCCAGACCTTCACCAGGGAAGTCGAACTGATCGCTGCCGATTCGGTCGAGTGCTCTCCTGTTGACGGCTCGTCCACTCCCATCTACGTAGAGGCCGATGGCGAAGTGCTCGGACATCTCCCCGTCCGCATTGAAATCGCCGCCGAAACTCTTACCCTGCTCGTCCCGCCCAACGCCCAGCCGTAAGCCTTCGCCTGTCGCTTATCTCTTATTGCTATCCATCCTCCCGGCGCTACAATCTGTCCATGCTCCTGGCCGTCGTTACCATCTCCGACCGCTGCTCGCTCGGCCAGATGACCGACACCGCCGGTCCCGCCGTGGTCGCGCTCCTCCGCGCTCAGTGGCCTGATGCCAGCATCGAGACCGCTCTCCTGCCCGACGAAGAAGATTCCATCGTCGCCCTCCTGGAACAGTTCGCCACCGACCATGCCGCGCTTGTCCTCACCGTCGGCGGTACCGGCTTCGGCCCCCGCGACCGCACCCCTGAAGCCACGCGCCGCATCATCGACCGCGAAGCCAGCGGCTTGGCCGAACTCATGCGCTCCCAGGGCGCTGCTCAGAACAAGTTTGCGTGGTTGTCCCGCGCCGTCTGCGGCCTGAAGGGCAGCACTCTCATCGTGAATCTTCCCGGCAGCCAGCGCGGCGCAACGGAAAGCCTCACCACCATCCTGCCGCTGCTAAAGCACGCCATCGACGTCGCCGCCGGCGGGCGTTCGCACCCGTAGACGAGCCCGTTATTAGGTTTGAGCAAGCATCTTGAACAGAGTAGCTCGCATGAGGCAAGCGCAGGATTTTTACGATATGCAGGTATACCGGTCGAAGGCCATGCCGCCGAGGTTGATGAGGCGCAGGTCCTTTATGACGGAATGGGATGGGCACCTTAACGATGCGGCTCTTCGGAAAAATCCATCTGCGTGCTCTCGTACTTATTGGCATCGCTTTGACGATCGCGCCCATTGTGGCCTCTGCCCAGACGGACGAAATCCAGGTGTACGATGCCAACATCGCTCCACCAGGCATCTTCAACATCATGGTGCACAGCAACTTTACCCCTGTGGGAAGGACGACGCCCGCCTACCCCGACGCCATCATTGCAAATCATTCGTTCAACGAAGCATGGGAATGGGCGTACGGAGTGAAGCCATGGATGGAGCAGGGCCTGTATTTGCCTGTCTATTCGCCGTATTCGACGGGGCGCGGTGGGGCCATTGATGGTTTCAAAATCCGCGAACTGTTTGTGCGGCCGCACCCTCAACATCACAAAGTCTTCTGGGGCACGAATTTCGAATTCAGTTTCAACTCCCATTACTGGGAGCCACGGACGAATACGACCGAGATACGGCCGATCATCGGCGGCTACGCAGGTAAATGGGAGCTTATTTACAATCCCATTGTCGATACGGACTGGACGGGCGGGCCGGCGGGCCTGGAGTTCAATCCCTCGGGGCGCATTGTCTACAACATCAATAGCACTTGGGATGTGGCTGCCGAAGAGTATGACGGATTCGGACGTTTTAGCAGCTTTGACAATCTGCACAATCAATTCCACGAAGTGTGGGCCGCGTTTGATCGCGACGGCAAGATCTGGGATATCGAAGCGGGCTCCGGCCTGGGCCTGACGGCCGGATCTGATAAATGGACGTTGAAATTTATGATATCCCGGGATATCAACAAAAAACCCTGGCACATACCCGTTCACTTCTAGGCGGCGCGGGCGGACTCACTCTCTGGTATCAGTTCAAAAACATCGTTCGGTACAGCGTATCCCTCTGCACCGGCTTGAACCCCGCATCGCGAATGATCCGCCGCAGCTCCTCTTCCGTGGTGCAGTTTGACGTTCCCGCCGCTCTCACCACGTTCTCTTCGAGCATCACGCTGCCTACGTCATTGCCGCCGAAGTGCAGTCCCAGTTCCAGCACCTTCAGCCCCTGCGTCACCCAGCTCGCCTGCACGTTCTCAATGTTGTCCAGATACAGCCTCGAGATCGCCAGCACCTTCAGGTATTCGACGCTGGTGGCCTCGTCCCAGCCGCGCCCGCCCAGCGCCGTGTGCTTGGGCTGGAAGCTCCACGGAATAAACGCCGTGAATCCGCCCGTTTCTTCCTGCAGCCGCCGGATCACCTCAAAGTGGTTCACCCGCTGCTCATGCGTCTCGCCCACGCCGAACATCATGGTTGCCGTAGTGCGCATGCCCAGCTCGTGCGCCGTCCGGTGCACGCTCACCCAGTCTTCCGTCCGGCACTTCAGCCGCGCAATCCGGATCCGTACCTCGTCGTCCAGAATCTCCGCGCCGCCGCCAGGAATCGAATCGAGCCCCGCGTCCCTCAGCCGCGCAATCGTCGTCTTCAAGTCCAGCTTGCTGTATTCAGCAATCGCCAGCACCTCGCTCGCCGAAAGGCAATGCAGCCAGATCTGCGGAAACCGTTCCTTGATCCCGCGGAACAGCCGCTCGAACCAGTCGATCTTCAGGTCCGGATGAATGCCGCCCTGCATCAGCACGCCCGTCCCGCCCATCTCCACCGTCTCCGCGATCTTGGCATAGATGGTCTCGTCGTCCAGGATGTACCCCTCGTTCGCCGTCGGCCCTTTCAGCGGCCGGTAGAACGCGCAGAACGTGCAGTACTCCGTGCAGAAATTGGTGTAGTTGATGTTGCGGTCGATGATGTAGGAGACCACGCCCTCGGGATGCAGGCTCCGGCGCACTGCGTCGGCCTCAAACCCCAGCCCGATCAGGTCAGGCGAGCGGAAATAATCCAGCGCTTGCTCTCGCGTCAGCGGCATATGGTCATTTTACTGCGATACGGGACCAGATCGGTCCTGAAAGGGAAGCACGCATCAGTTGTTCGCCTTCGTCTTCCGGAACAGGAACAGACCCCGCTCCAGGATCGGCGCGTTCCGCGTCCGCGCCACATTCGACTTGGTCGAGATACCGCTAAACAGCACAAAGAAATCCAAAAACGCTCGCCAGAATCCCCTTTTCTCCTTCATTAGACCGACCTCACTGCTGTTGGATTCGACCGCGAGACTGGGGATGCAAAGTCTGGAGGTTAGGAACCGGGCCGAGCCTCCGCTCAGCTCCGTGGCTTCGTTCCCCCAGCCGGCGGCCCCGCCTTCTTCTCCGGGCTGGACGCACCCATGCTCATCAGCGCAATCTTCACGATCTTTTTCAGCGTCGCACCCAGCCCCATCGTTCCCTCGTCGTCACTTCTTCTGCGGCGCGCCCGGTGCGGCCGTCGCCGGATGCTGCGCCGCCGTCTCGCCCTTCAGAATCGCCAACGCCGTCGGCGGCAGCGGTTTGTTCGAGTTGGCCAACAACAGGCTCACCTGCCACATCTGCGTCTCCGTCAGCAACTCCTTATAAGCAGGCATGCCGCTCAGCCGGATCCCGTTGGCCACCTTCCAGTAGGTCTCGCCCGGCGGATCGTCGCTCACGCCCACCACTTTTCCCTCATGGTGTGCCTCCCACAACGCCGGCGCCTTGGGAAACTCGTTCTGCCCGATCCGCGACGGTTGCCCGTGATAGCCGTGGCACACCGCGCAATTGTCCGCGTAGACGTGCGCGCCGGCCACAAACGTGTCCTCATCGGCCTGGATGGGAGGTGTCTGCACCATCTCCCGGTCAATGCGCGCATGCAGCGGCACGCTTGTGATCAGCTTCTCGTCCGGCAATGGCTTGTCGTTTACCGCCACCGGCGGGTTGCCATATTGGAAGTAACAGAACACCCCTAGCGGAACCAGCAAAATCCCAATCACAATCCCCAAAAGGAAACGAGACATCAACAGCGACCTCCGGAATTGTTTTCATCGTATCTCACCGGCCTGTGGACCATCCCGCTCGGAGGGTTGAATATGAATCATGGCGGGATTCTTCCCGCCTGGCTCTTTGCCAAAGTGCACAATCGCAGGAACCTCGGAAACCAGCAGTCGCAAAACACCACTAGATGACCTTTGACCTGCAACCCACGCTGCGCGGCGCCCTGGTGGAGCTCAGGCCGCTTCGTCCGGACGATTTCGACGCCCTGCTCGCGGTCGCATCGGACCCCCTCATCTGGGAACAGCATCCGGCCTCCGACCGCTACCAGCCGGACGTCTTCCGCCGGTTCTTTCAGGATGCGCTCGACTCGGGCAGCGCCTTCCTCGTCATCGACCGCAAGGATGGCAGCATCATCGGTTCCTCGCGCTACTACGCTTACGACGCGGGAAAAAGCGAAATCGAGATCGGATGGTCGTTTCTGGCCCGCTCCCATTGGGGCGGCCGCTACAACGGCGAGATGAAGCAGCTCATGGTGCGGCATGCGCTTCAGTTTGTCGGTCGCGTGATCCTCGTCATCGGCCTGCGCAATCTGCGCTCCCAGAAAGCCACTGAAAAGCTGGGCGGCGTGCGCGCGGGGCAGCGGCAGGACGCGGCCGGGAACGATTCCTGGGTCTACGAGATGAGAAGCGTCCCCGAATACGACCCGTCGTGATCGTTACGGCCCTGCTTCGGGTCCGTCCGCCGGATGCGAAACACCTCCGCCATCGTCCAAACGGTAGCCGGCTCAACCACAACCCTCGCTGTGAGGTGATTTAATACCTAAAGGGAGAAGCCGCTCGAGCCAGGAGAAAAACCGGGCCGCGCCAGAGGCGCGACGAACCGGGAGAAAACTGCGCCAGGGCTTCCGTAATCCCTTGGAGGAATTCCGATCCCGATGTATTCATTTCGCTCTTTTGTCCTCGTGCTCGGCCTTGCGGCCAGCGCCGCACTCTGCGCATCTGCCCAGGAGTCCAGCTCCGCATTCGCGGCCGAAGCTCCGACGGACAGTTCTTCGTTGTTTGCGTGGCAAGCTGCCCCGCAGGGCCAGGCCGAGCAGGCGCCTGCCAATCCCAATCAGGGCTCCCTCAGCGTGCAGGAGCGGATCCGCGAGCGCCGCGCCAAGCGCCGCGCCCAGGCCATTCACGACATCTACTCGCATCTTTACGAGGGTTACCTCGGCATGGGCTATATGCGCTTTGTCCCCGGGCCCAACAAGCAGCGCACCACCATGTACGCCTGGAACGTCGAATTCACCCGCTACTATAACGAGCACTTCGGCGTCACCCTTGACGCTCGCGGCAACTATGGCACCGCTTACGTCGGCCTGAACGCCTACAACCAGACCCGCCCGTCCATCGCCACCTACTCCGGCATGCTCGGACCCACCTATCGCTTTATCACCGAGCCCAGGTATTCCATTTCGGGCCGCGTCATGGCCGGCTACATCCATAGCGATTTCTCCGGCGACACCAACGGCTTCGGCACCGCGCTCCTCGGCCTTTATCCCGACAGCGGGACCTTGTCCGCCAGCGTCTCCATCGCCGCCGAATACAACCTGAGCAATAACCTCGGCCTTCGCCTCGCGCCGGAGTACAACTTCACCACCTTCGGCTCAACCTTCCAGGCCAGCCGCGGATTCACCGGCGGCTTCGTCTACCGCTTCGGAAAGCAGTAGAGCAGGGAACAGGCAGTAGGGAGTAGCACCCAGGCACGGGCGTGATTCTGGCCCGATTCTCTCAATACCTTGTCCTTTTGTTGCCTTCTTCTCCATACTCCCTATTCCCCGCTCCCTATTGCCTACTCCCTATTGTCTCGTTCCCGGCTTTTCCGGAACCGCCCATGCCGCAATCTCGTATCCCATACCAACAGGAGATTCGCACCCATGCGCAAGACCGTCGTTCTCTCCGCCCTCGCCACCTTGGTTCTCGGCTCCGGCCTGCTCTACGCTGCGCCCGCAAAACCCGCCGCCGGCTCCATCGTCATCGTCTTCAAGGACGGCCATCGCCAGACCTTCAATCTTGCCGATATCGAGCGTATCGAGTTTCCCGGCGCTTCGGCCGCCTCCACTGGCGAGAACCAGCCGCCGCGCGGCCGCTACGTGGGCAAGTGGGAGGTTGGCGACGGCAACGGAGGCAATTTCACCATCACCCTCAGCGAGGACGGCGACGCTTATCGCACGCTCCACGATGTTAGCGGCCACTGGAACTATGTCAACGGCGACGCGCTTATCACCTGGGACGATGGTGCGCAGGACGCCATCCGCCGCGTCGGCTCGCGCTACCAGAAGTTTGCCTACTCGGCAGGCAAGTCCTTCAGCGACGACCCCGACAACGTGACTTCAGCGCGCAACGTGACGCCAAAGCCGATCTGACGCGCCCAAAACTGGCGGAGTCAGCGACGCCGGCTCAGCCAGGGTCGCAGGCGGCCTGGAAGCCAGCGAGGTTACCTTTGGGCAGGGGGGGGTGCCTCAGAATGGCACTTTTCTGGGACCGATTACCGAGATGCGGGACAGGAACAGTGTTCGCCGAGTCAGCGGAGCCCTCGTGGTTACCCTTGGAGGGGGGTAGCAGCCTGCCGCCTACGCGTTCAGTTCCGCCAGCCCTTCAGGAAGGGCCATTTCCACACGGCGCGCCTCCAGGTCCAGCTTGCGCAGGTAGGTCTGCGCAAACGGGATCAGGAGCTCGCCGCCGGGTCCGCGCACCATCAGGATGGGCGCCGCGCCCGGCAGCCGTTCCACATTGTCAATTTCGCCCAACACGCGTTCGGGTTCCGTGGCCACGTCTACAACCGTGCAGCCGATCAGGTCGGCGATGTGGACCTCGCCGGGCTGCGGCGCCGCCCGTCCGGCAAGCGGAATGGCGACGATGAGCCCGGCAAGCGTCTCCGCGTCGGAGATGGAGTCAACTCCGGCAAAGTGCAGCACCACGGCGCCCTTGTGCAGCCAGAAGTCCACCAACTCTTCCGCGCGCGGATCGGCCTTCTCGCTCAGCAGCCACACCCGCCTGCGTTCGGCAAATTTTTCAGGGAAGTCAGTAAGAAGTTCGGCGAAGACCTCGCCTTTGCGGCCCTGGGGCCGGCGGATGCGGGCCAGCCACACCCAACTCTCCCGCAAATCCGCAGCGGTCACAATGGCCTCCGCGAAGCGTGGGAACCCATGCGATCAGTCTTCTTCGCCCTCTTCAAGGATGTCCAGGGTGTAGCGATGCCGCAGCTTCATGCTGACAGCACCTAGAATGGTTCGCACCGAACGAGCGGTTCTGCCCTGTTTCCCGATGACCTTGCCCACGTCCTGGGGCGCCACTCGCAGCCGGAGAACTGTGTTCTCTTCCCGCCGTACGGACTCCACATCCACAGCCTCGGGTTCATCCACAAGGGCCCGTGCAATTTCTCGGACCAGGTCTTCTACGGCGACCATCGCTTGCTGGGTCATGTTCGTGCCCCTGACCGGTACTTTCCAATGTTGGCGACTTAGAGCACGCTCCAGCATTCCGCATGCCCCAATTGATCTGTTGCCCCTTGAACTGCCAATCTGCGTCGAAGGGAGGGAGTCTATTTCGGACGGTTCGATTGAAGAATTGGCGGGTTTCGGAACGGCCTTGGTGCTGAATAGTACCAGAAATGCAGGCCGCCGTCAGTATGAATCAGGCTTGGGGGCGGCGGGAAATCGGCCGGATTCAGGCTGCGGGAGCTTCCGCCGGAGCCTGGGCGGGGAATTTCTCCACCAGCTTGGCCACGGTGGGCGAAAGCTGCGCGCCCACACCGCGCCAGTAAGCGATCCGTTCGTGCTTCAGGTTCACTGAAGCGGGACTGGTGCGGGGATTATAGGTGCCCACCACCTCGATGGAACGGCCATTGCGGGACCGGTCCTTTTCAATGACCACCACGCGGTAATAAGGCTGCTTGGTGGCGCCAAAACGCGCCAGACGAATCATGACCACGGCGATAGATTTCCTTTCGATTGAACCTTTTAGGCTGCTTAGTCTGCCTCTTGAGACTGGAAGGCGCAACGCGAACTTCTATCGGGACAACGCAACCCAGCCGGCGCAGGACGTAACATCCAAGTATCGCCGATCCGTAGGCAAAACGGCAAGTGCCGTGTAGGCAGGGTTCGCTTCAGCGGCCGGTTGCAGCGAGTGGAGTTGACGGCGCCGCCCAAGGGACCGTCTGACTCCCCAAGGAGTGCGACGACTTTGAGCGCGATGCGGTTATCCCGGATCTGCTGGTTTCGCCGGGCGAGGAGAAGGGAATGAAAAACTGTTATCTCGCCTGCATCCTTTTTTCGGCGGCGGTCACAGGCCATCCGACGCAGGCGCAAACGAAGGCCCAATCGCCGCCGTCGTCCGGCCAGGAAAAAACGATTACGGTATCCAGCGTCTGCGGGTCCCGCGCAACCTACGATGGACTCACAAACCCGTGGCGGCATCCAGGCGGATCCCAAAAGATCCCGCTGGGTACAGCGCCGGTCGAACTGACCATCGAGTCCACCGAGTTCGACGACCGACCTGTCACGGCCAAAAACGCTTCCTTTCCTGGCTTCTGCTGGGATCGTTCGCTTTCAGTCGGCGTGATTATTTCGAAGGCAGGCGAAGGGTATTCGTTTGCAAACGGCGAGGGATCCCTCCGCGGCGGCGGCGGCAAGATTCCTGCAGAATCCTTCGCTCGCCTTCAGACGCTGATGGCCAATCTCCCTGACGACCATCATCGCGTTCCTCCGCCGGAGCGCATGATTGTGGTCGCGGTCGAGGAAAACGGCTTCTCAAACGTTCGTCTCTACGACAGCGCCGACCTGCCCGGCAGGATCGTGGAGATGATTCGTCTCACGGGCGCCCGGATCAAGATCGTGACTCCCATTTTTCAGCCGGACAAGACATCGCCGCCTGCGAAAACCGGAAGCCTCGACCTTGCGCGCGGCGTTGCCACGTTTCAGGACCGGTGTGGGCTCTTTAAAAACTCCGACGGATCGATTGGCGTCGCACACGACTGGGCGGCCAAGACCCTCACCGTTTACAACACCAGCAATTGGACGGCGTGTGGCCCGCCGGAGGCGGCCAAAATCATTCGCGTCATCCAGGAATTCTGGCAGCCCAACGGCCCTGGCGGCTATGTCGTAAAGGGAGAGTTCAGCCCCGACGGCCGCTTTCTTCTGGTGAGCTGGGGCAACCGCATCGGAGCGCTGCTCTACGACACCGGCACCTGGAAGCCCGTCACCGATCCCCACCTGATTCTGCAAAATCTGAAGGAGTATCTTCACTCCTCCGATTGGAGTTTGGGCATCGCGGTCACCGACGCCGGTGAAGCGGTGGTCTGGGATGCGCGGGCGCATCGCGTTCTGTCGAAGCTCCCGGGACTCGGCGAGTTTGAAGCTGCTCCTGCGACCTTGGATCAGCAAGGGAACCGTATCCTCACCACGCCCAGCGCGGAGATCTTGTCCGCAGCCTTTTCTCCCGACCGCACGCGGATGGCGGTTTTGAGCGGCCCGAATGACGTCAACAAGCTGCATCTCAGCGTCTCGGAAATCGAGAACGGTCAAAAACTGCGGGACTTCTGGCCGGTCGAGTGGATGTCGTACGTGAGCGGTCAGCCCCTGTGGTGGAACCATGGCCGCTGGCTCATCGCGCCTTACGCGAGCCAGTTCTCCGGATCGGGCTTGGGTTTGTGGAACGGGGACACGGGCCGCTTCGAGGGGACTCTGAGCCTTACCGGATGCGACGCGAAAGAGAGTCCCGTGGTCTCGGGCGATAGATTGCTGCAGCCGTGCTTCGCCGGCGAGGACAAAGATGGCCCGGTGTTGGAGTGGACAGTTGAAGGGATCCAAAAACAGTTGGAGGCCTTTGCCCGCCAGATTTCCGCGGGCGGGAATCCTCCTGAATAGAACTCGGAAACCGCCCCTTTTTTGATCCAAATAGTTGTTACAGCACCGGTGGGACACGCTTGCAGCGACTGCCGTTACATGCCTTGCTGCGGCTATCATCGAACTTGCCATGCGCTTTGAGATTGTCACCATCTTTCCGGGGTTCTTCGCGGGCTTCTTTGAGCACGGCATTGTGCGCCGCGCCCAGGCCGAAGGACTGGTGACGGTGGCCGTGCACGACCTGCGCGAGTTTACCCACGACCGTCATCGCACCGTGGATGACCGGCCGTTTGGCGGCGGCGAGGGCATGGTGCTGAAGCCGGAGCCGCTGGCAGAGGCGCTGGAGGCGCTGGGCATCAAGGCCAAGAGCATCGCTCAGGGGCTAAAGCCCGAACCTGTTTTAGGGGATCTCGACGGCACGGCTGAGGCCTTGCCCTTTCAAAGCTCCAATGGCTTAGAGGGCATCCGCGTGATCCTGCTCTCGGCGCAGGGGAGGCCGTTTACCCAGAGTGTGGCGCGGGAGCTGGCGGGGCTGGAGCGGGTGGTGCTGGTCTGCGGACGGTATGAGGGCGTGGACGAGCGCGTGAACCAGCTCTACTGCGACATGGAGCTCTCGATCGGCGACTACGTGCTGAGCGGGGGCGAGCTGGCGGCGGCGGTGGTGCTGGACGCGACCATGCGGCTGATTCCCGGAGTGCTGGGGAACGAGGCTTCCGGCGAGTTTGAGAGCTTTGGCGCGGCGGACGCGGCGATCGCGGCCGACGTTGAGGGAGTGCCGCGGTCGCAGCACGGGGCGGGCGGGCTGCTGGACTATCCGCATTACACGCGGCCGGCGGAGTTCAAAGGGCTGCGCGCGCCGGAGGTGTTGCTCAACGGGGACCACCAGGAGATCCGCAAGTGGAGGCGCGAACAGCAGTTGCGCAAGACCTTCGAGAACCGGCCGGACCTGCTTAAGAAGGCCGAATTGAGTGAGGCGGACCGGCGGCTGCTGGCGGAATGGGACCACGGCGCGAAATAAAAAACGGCGATGTCAAATGGATTCATTAACTTACGGCCTAAAGCTGCACAGAATTGTGCGTCGGTCCGCAGCGGCGATTGGCAGGTTCTTTTTAGTGCCTGTTTCAGAAGGATGCGGTCGGTCGAGAAACGGAACCGCCGGAACGCGGATTTTTCAATCTGTGACTATGCTCCTGAAATAACTAATACTGATGATAATTACAAAAATTTTTTATTCATTGTATTCATATTGTTGAATAGATTTCAACAGTTTATGTCTATTGACTTTTCGGAAGGGACCTTTCGAGTTGCACCGAGAAAGGGGCATTTAGCCGCCGGATGAGACACCTGGGAGCATGCTGTTTCTGTTCATTTGCGGACAGTGGGGGATGTTTTCGGGCGAAACCTCCTAGGAAACCACGGCGCGTATAGAAGTAAGTGCAATGGAATTAGTAATTTGTGCAATCCTAAGAGTGGTCGGCCGATTGCTTGATATCTTAACGAAGAGGACGGGTTGGCCAGTCAATTGCGCGGGTCTGGAGACCCAGCCGATCTGGAGATCGGCGGTACGTGGGGTCGGGGGTACGAAGGGGAAGGTTGGAGATCGGCGTAGTTCACGAGGAGTGGGTATGCGGCGGTTGGTAAGGGACTTGCAGCAGGCGGTGCGTCAACTGGCCAAGGCGCCGGGGTTTGCGCTGGCGGCGGTGCTGACGCTGGCGGTAGGAATTGGGGCTACGACGGCGATCTTCACGCTGGTGTACGACGTGCTGCTGCAGCCGCTGCCGTTCGACCACTCCGAGCGACTGGTTAGGATGCAGGAACAGGTGGCGGAGCTCAAGGGCCTCTACCCTGTGCTGCCGGTCAGCGCCAACCACTTTGTGATGTGGCAGCAGAACGCGAAGACCATCCAGGCGATGACGGTGATGAACCCTGACTCTGTGCCCCTGGGGATGGGCGGGCACCCGTTGCAGGTGAAGATGGTGAGCGCGACGCCGGGATTCTTCGCGGTGTTCGGCGTGAGCCCGCAGCTGGGGCGCGCATTCACCGCAGAGGAAGCTACCGAGGGCCATGATCGGGTCGCGATCCTGATGAACGACCTGTGGCGGACGCAGTTTGGCTCCGATCCGAGGATCCTGGGCAAGACCATCCGGCTGAACGGGTACGAGTACACAGTGATCGGCGTGATGCCGGCGGGCTTTCGTCTGCCCTACGCGGAAGACAGCTTCGACGCGAATACGGGCGCGACCAAGCCGACGGAAGTGCTGGCGCCGATGGCCTTCTCAAAGGATCAACTCTCCGAGGACATGGGCGAATTTAACTACTACGGTGTAGCCCGGCTCAAGCCAGGGGTGACGGCGGCCGAAGCCAACGGCGAGATCAACGCGCTGGAGGGCAGGATCCAGGCCTCGCTGCCGGCGGATGAGAAGGCGACGTTGACGGCCACGCTGACGTCGCTCAAGACGGAGCTGGTGGGCGATAACCGCAAGCCGCTGCTGATTCTGCTGGCAGCGGTGGCGGGGCTGCTGCTGGTGGGCTGCGTGAACATTACCAACCTGCTGTTGAGCCGGGCGGTGGGGCAGCGGCAGCAGATGGCCGTGGCGGCGGCGCTTGGCGCGGGGCGCGGCGACCTGATGCGGATGGCGATCCGGGAGACAGCGGTGCTGGCCATAGCGGGCGGCGGGTTGGGGCTGCTGCTGGCCGCGGCGCTGGTTCCGGCGATGGGACGGTATTTGCCGGCGGCGCTGAACTACCTTGGGACCCCGCACGTGGACTGGATTGGGGCAGGGTGCGCGCTGTTGCTCGTGTTAGGCGCGACCCTGGTGGCGGGGGCGGCGCCGGGGTGGATGGCGCGGCGGATGAACCCGGTGGAGGCGATACGCGGCGAGGCGCGGATGTCCGGCGAAGGACGGAGCAGCAAGAAACTGCGGCGGGCGCTGGTAGGCGTGGAAGTAGCGGTGAGCGTGACCCTGGTGCTGATGACGGGTCTGCTGACGGCGAGCCTGGTGCGGCTGATGAGGGTCGATCGCGGATTCGACGCGGAGCGCGTGGTGACGGCGCGGATCGATTTGCCGGCCAAAGCTTATGGCGGCGAGACGGGGCCACGGGAAGCGTTCTACAAGCGGGTGCTGCAGGCGGTGGGACGGCTGCCGGGGGTGGAGTCAGCGGGGGCGGTGAGCATGTTGCCGCTGAACGGGGATGCGTGGGGCGACATGGCGCGGCCCATTGGCGATACCAGGCCGTTCATGGAGCTGCCGGCGGAACACTTTCGCTGGATCAGCCCCGGGTACATGGAGACAATCCACTTGCCGCTGGTGGCGGGACGAATGCTGAGTGCCGGTGACGAGGGAAAGCAGGTGGCGCTGGTGTCAGAGAGCACGGCGAAGGAGCTATGGCTGGGCAAGAATGCGGTGGGTCAGGAGTTCACGCGCGGAGGAACCACGGAGAAAAAGGTTACGGTGATCGGGGTGGTAAAGGACGCGCGGACGATCTCGCTGGCGAAGGTGGATCCAATGATGGTGTACATGCCGTACTGGTATCGCGCAGATATGGGAGGCGGGCTGGCGGTGCGGGCAAAAATGGGCGGCACAACGATGGCGGACGAAATTCGCAAGGCCGTGTGGAGCGTGGATCCGGATGCGAGCGTGCCGGAGGTGCGGGCGCTGGGCGGGGTGGTGGCGGACTCGGTGGCGAACCGGCGGTTTGAGATGGACCTGCTGCTGCTGTTTGCGGCGAGCGCGCTGCTGCTGGCGGGTTTGGGCGTATATGGCGTGGTGACGTACTCGGTGGTGCAGCGGCAGCAGGAGATCGGGCTCAGGATGGCATTGGGCGCGGACCGGGGAAGCATTTACACGCTGGTGCTGCGCGATGGGCTGACGCCGATTGCACTGGGCGCGGTGGCGGGAGTGGCGGCGGCGTTTGCGCTGGCGCGGGTGGTGGGGAGCCTGCTGTTCCAGGTGAGCCCGTACGATCCGACGGTGACGGGCGGGGCAGTGGCGGTGCTGATGGCGGTTGGCTTGCTGGCGTGCCTGCTGCCGGCGCGGCGGGCGGCGGGAGTGGAACCGATGGAGGCGTTGAAGAACAGGGAGTAGGGAGCAGGGGACCGAGGGAAGAAGTGAACTGGTGAAGTAGTGAAGAAGTGAAAAAGTGAAGAAGGGATTTGTGTTTTTGAAGTACTGGATGGCCGGTTACCAATGTTTGCTTGATGGGAATCTGGCCTTCGCTATTGATATCAATAGACTGGCTGAACGGGATGGCGTCTTCCCAGGCCGTACCATGCAGAGGATCAGCTTGCCTGGGATTGTCTAAAACAACTCTTTCCATCGCCGATAGGTTTCAACAGGCGGCAAGTTTTGCTGCGTGGCAGACCGGAACGAGGTGGGCGTCAATGGGTGGTCGGCGGCGAATTGGGTCCATGTCAGGTTGCGGCACGCTGGCTCCGATGGCGTGGATGACGGGTGCGCGGCGGACGGCCTGCGGCCTTGGGCTGATGCTTTTGCTGGCGGGGGATGCGGTGCTGGCGAGCGGACAGACGATGCGACGGCCGGCGCTCCAGTCCGGATCGGCGAGCGTGGTGCTGATTGCGCGAATGGAGTCGCTCTCTGTGGTGGCGAATGCGGAGAAGGCCGCGGGGCCGATGGTTGCGGATTCGCAACCGGTTTCGATTACTACGAGCTGGGCGGTGCCGGCTAACTTCACCACCTTCAGAGTGACGCGTTATTTTGGAGGGCCGGATGCGAGGGATGGTGTTGGCTCGCTGGTGGTGGAATCAGGCGAGACAAACCAGGCGAGAACGCGGACTGACCTGCTGGATGGGGTGGGTGGCGACGAGAAGAAATCGACTGTAGGAAGGCTGTTGAACATCCTGGTTCAGGCCCTGTGAAATGGCAGAATAAAAAACACAATAGAAGATGGGAATCTGGTTATAAGCGGCTGTTTTGACGTGATTTACATCACATTGCACTGTACAACAATTGAGCAGTTCGTAGTTACGATAGTACCAGCGCGAGTTCCCTGTTCTGGCGAAGCAATCGGGTTGAACTCTCTTTAAGATCCTCCCTGATCCTGGAATTGACATAGGGTTGCGACTCTGCGGGCTGATCTCCGCGGAATCGCAGTTCCATGCGATGCCAGGAACTCATGTCACGGAGGAAAGTAGTGAAAAACACAATTCGCATACTGGCGATGGCGATCGGGGTGGCAATAGCAAGCACTTCCGGTTTCTGCGCCGCGAACAACTCAAACGCTTCGACAGTGACGCTGACGGCGACGCTGTCTGAGTCCTTAACGATCTCGGCAACGCCGAGTGCGGTTACTTTCACCCTGGTTCAGGGCGGGACTGCCAACAGCAGCGCGCCGGTGGCGATCACCTCGAACTGGGTACTGAACGGCGCTCGCACTTCGGTTACGCTGACGGGCTGGTTCTCCAGCGCGGCGCAGGCGATGGCGGGCACGGGATCGACGCCGCAGTACATTCCGACGTCGGAGATTTACGGCCAGGTGACGACCGGTGCTCCGACCACGTTTACGGCATTTACGCAAACAACGACTGGCGGCGCGCTTGGCGTTTCGGGCGCGAGCCTGGTGCTGTTCACGGACGCGATCACGAACACGAACCGTTATGTAAATCGGACGGACAACCTAAACCTGCAAATCAACTTGGCCACCCAGCCGCAGCTGGCGGCCGACACCTACACGGGCACGCTGAACCTTCAGGCACAGGCGCTGTAAAGGGACGGCCGCTCGATTTGGGCGGGCGCCCCCGAGTCTCGACAGAGGAGGTAGGATCGTGAGCATGCGAAAACTACTGGTTCTTGGATTGCTGGCGGCGGGATGCTGCGCGTGGGCGCAGAGCGTGTCGCCGGTGATTGTCGAGTACAAGGCCAAGGCAGAAGGAAAAATCTCACTGGTAAACAACACGACGGTGCCGCTGGCGGTGGTGCTGGAGCCGAAGAGTTTCAGCATCACGCCGGACGGCAACGGGGTATTCCGGAATCTCGATCCGGACATTCATTTGAAGCTATCGTCGATGAGTTTCCGGATCGATCCGGGACAGACGTACTACGTTTTTTATTCGGCCACGGCGGACAAGCTGCCGGCGTGGTTCTGCGTGTACTCGGTATTTGCAAAGGTGCAGCGCGCGAAAGGGCTGGACGTGCGTATTTTGCTGCCGCACACGGTATACATCTACCCCAAGAAGCCGCACTCGAAGACGAGCCAGGTGGCGTTCAAGGACGCGGTGGAGTATGGCAGCGGGAAGGTGTCGTTCGATTTGACGAACAGCGGCCTGGATCTGACCCGGGTGCGCGAAGTGAAGATTACGTCGGCGGGCAAGCCGGTGACGGCTCCGGGATTTCCCTTGTTGCCGGGCGGGGAACGGCACGTGGAGGTGCAGTGGACGGAGGCGGCGCCGCCGGATGGCGTGGAGCTGGAATTCGACCACGGCACGATGAAACAGCCCGTCCATCGAGGAGGCCAGTGATGGGGAAGCGGCTGGCGCGAGGAGAAGTGCGGTGCGAATCTGCAGTCTTCTTCTTTTGAGCGCGATGGCGGTGCCGGGGCTGTACGGGCAGGTGTTCGAGCTGAACGGGGGCGCCTCAAGCCTGTACCAGGCCGAGGGCGGGACGCTGTCGGCACACGGCAACGGCTTTGATGCTTCAATGAGCGCGGGCGTGGATGGCGGCGCGTTTGTGGGCGGCATGACGGTGAAGCGGACGTGGGGCAAAACCACGCTGATTGGCGGGAGCGACTACATTCCGTTTGTGCTGCCGACGGATGTGTTCGACACCAGCCATTTTCTGATTGGACTGGGAGCCGGAGTGCAGACGAAGGTGCACGATACGGACATTTTTGCGTTTGCGGGGGCGACGTCGAACGAATTCGACAGCCCGTTTTTCCAGGGTGCGCGGGCGGAGGATCCGGCAGGCGTGGTGTTTTTGAAGAAGCAGTTGACGGATCACCTGACGATGACCAGCAACATGGTGTTTTCGCACCAGGTGACGGCAATCCAGGGGCTGGAGTGGACGCCGGAGAAGAACCTGGAGATGGCGGCGGCGGCGGGAGTGGGAGGCAACCAGCCCTACGGTGCGGCGGCGATGGTATTCAACAAGCCGTGGATGGACATGAAAGCGGAGTACGTGGATGCGGGCAGCCAGTTTCACCGGGTGGCGCTGGATGCGCCGCTGACCAGCGAGCCGGACCGCGAAAACATCAATGTTACGGTGAGGCCGGCGAGCTTTTTGAGCTTGGGCGCGGGGCGGAACAATTATCTATCGCCGGTATCGGGGAGCGAGATCGAAGTGCGCAGCGACGTGAACAGCGTTTCCGGGGCGGTGCGGGTTCTGGGGACGGGGTTATCGGCGTCGCTGTATCAATCGAGCTTTGAAGGGGCCTCGAACGACGCTACGGCGTACTCGGCCGACCGCAAGATTTTCTCGCGGCTGCATGCAAATTCGAGCTACATGGAGAGCCGGCCGAGCGATGCGCCGGTGACGAGGTCGTTTGTGACCAATCTTACGGAGAGCCTGTCGCCGCGGTTGGATGTGAGCGAGCTGATCAGCCGGTCGCAGGGGCAGACCACGGTGTCGTTTGGGGGCGCGCTGCTTTCAAACCTGGTTTCAGTGACGGCGGAGTACCAGACGTACTATGTTCCGGAGCGGAACTCGTCGCCATTTGTGCAGGCGCTGATTGTGGATGTAACGATGCACCTGTTTCGTGGGATCAGCCTGCATGGCGGGACGTTTGTGGCGCCGGACGGGAGCCTGAAATACACGGCGGACACGCACGCGGTGACGGTGAGAGAGGGAACTGTTCCGGAGAACGGGACGATGGACAGCGGAATGGTCAGAGCTTCGATTGGGAACATGTTACTGCGCGGACGCGTCCTGGACACGGAAGGGCACCCGATTGGGGGTGCAGCGCTGATGATCGACAGTCTGCTGGTCTACACTGACGACGACGGGCTCTATTATGTACGAGAACGGAAACCCCATACACACCAGCTCAGGGTGATGGTAAACGAGTTTCTCAGCGGGGGTACGTACCGCGTGGTCTCCGCGCCGGAGACGATCCGTGGCACCTATGACAAGAACGAGCCGGAGACGGTGATAGTTGTGGAACGAGTAGCGGAGGATCGCGGGAGCCAGCGATGAAACTCTCGAAGCTCCTCTTACTCGGGATGGTTTCGCTAGGGATGGCGGAGACGTTCGCGCTTGCAGCCGATGCGCAGGCGGTCAGGGTTAGCCGGCACGGGTTGACCGCGCTGCCTGACACGCCGGTGGGTTCGCTGGCCGTCTCAGTAACGCCATCCGCGGTGAGCTTTACGCTGGTGTCGAAGGGCACGGCGACAGGATCCAGCGCGATCAATGTGACGACCTCCTGGAGTAAGACCACCTGCTCGCCAACATGCACGGTGAACTTGTACGGCTATTTCACCAGTTCGACCAGCGCTCTTACGGCGGGAACGGGCGGGAGCATTGCCACTTCCGCGGTTTTGGGCAAGGTGCCAACCGGAACTCCGACGGCCTATACCGCATTTACGCAGACCGGAGTGTTTGGAGCAGCCGGAGCCAGCCTGCTCCTATTTTCGCAAGCGATTTCCGGTCAGGCGTCGAAGACGTCGCGCACCGACGCGCTGAGCCTGGAGATAAATTTGAGCGGACAGCCGCAACAACCGGCGGGGACCTACACGGGGACTTTGTACATTGAGGCGCAGACGTTGTAAAGACAGGGAACAGGGACAAGGTACCGTGTCCCGGAATTCTGTCGCAACTGCAAGCGTCCGAAATGCAGGTCCTTCGACTGCGTTTGCCGCACAGAACGCGGCAAACTCCGCTCAGGATGACGGCAGCATTTTTATTGAAAACTTCAGAGAGAGAACAATCGGACTGAGGGACAAAAGACGGCGGGCATCCCTTTCGGGATGCCCGCTTTGCTTTTTTTTGTTTTCTTGTTTCCTGTTCCCCCGGTCCCTGTCTTTGCCCTATTCGCCAGACGCGGGGTTTATGGCTTTGGGGTTGTAGCGGACCAGGTTGTGCTTTTTGAAGTCGTTGCTGATGTTGGAGGAGAAGATCTCGAAGGCTTCTTCCTGGCGCTGATCGAGGATCTGCTGGCGGGCTTCGTCGAAGTGTTGCTGAATCTCCTGAGGAGTGGGTTCCTGCTTGTCGACGATTTTGGCCACGACGCCGGTGCGGCCGGCATTGATGGGGCCGCTGATGGCGCCTACGGACATGTCAAAGAGCTGAGGCGCAATCTGGTCGATGGCGCCGAAGTCGGGGACCTGGGCGTTCTGGCCGACCAGGTCGCTGGTCTTGACGGTGGCGCCCATCTCCTTGGCAGCCTTGGCCAGGTCGCCCGTGGCCTTGACTTTGTCATCCAGCTGTTGGGTTTTGGAGTTCAGCAGGCCGGGGAGCTGCTCATCGCGATAGTCTTCGAGGACCTTATCCTTCCACTCGGCGAAGGTGGGCGCGTGGGAGGGGGTGACGCCGGCCACCTGGAGGATGGCGAAGCCTTCGCCCGTGGGCGCGTACTGCGGTTTGTCGCCTTTTGCCATCTGGAATGCCTTGGAGATGACCTGGGAGCCGTCAGGCAGCGCCGAGATGGTGCCGTTGGCGGCGACGGGAGGGGTGGTGACGACCTGGAGGTGATGCTGGGCAGCGGTGGAGTCAAGGCCATTCTGCGCGGCTTCCTGGGCCAGCTGGCGGGCGTAGTTCTCTTCTGCCTGGGAGATCATCTGGCGGCTGAGGGTGGCCTTGATGGTGTCCTCAACCTCGGTCAGGGACTGGGTATGCGCGGTCTGGCGCTCTTCCACCTGGACGACATGGAAGCCGAACTGCGACTTGATGACAACGATCTGGCCGATGGGGTTATTAAAGATGGCGTTATCGAACTCCGGGACCATGCGCCCGCGCTGGGAGAAGCCGAGCTCGCCGCCGGAGTCCTTGGAGCCGGGATCGTCAGAGTCCTTCTTGGCCAGCTCGGTCCAGTTTCCGCCGTGACGGAGCTGATTGGCGATGTCATCGGCCTTGGCCTTGGCCGCGGCGACGGTCTTGGCGTCGGCGCTGGGGTCAACCTTGATGAGGATGTGGCGGGAGCGGGCCTGCTCCGGCACCTGGTACTCGGTCTGGTGCTGGTTGTAGTAGGACTGGATTTCCTGCTGCGAGGGCTGGGGGATGCCGCCGGGGAGTTGGTCGGGCGTGAAGGCGAAGTAGGCGATGGCGCGCTGCTCAGGCACGGCGTGGGCGTAGCGGGCGGAGCTGCGCTTGAAGAAGGCTTCCAGCTCGGTGTCAGAGGGATTGATGGTCTTGCGCAGGTCGTCGCCGGAAAGGACGGCGTAGTCGAACTTGATCTTGATGTTCTGTTTGCGGTAGGAGTCGCGGACTTCCTGGTCGCCGACGGAGACACCGGCGGTTATGTAGTCCTTGAGCCGACCAATGATGATCTCGCGGCGGACGTTCTCCTCGAAATCGGGAACAGACATGTTCAGGCGCTCATTGACGAGGTTGGTGTAGGCCTGGTCGCCGATGAACTTGCCATTGGGGAAGAGGACTTCGCCGGTGGGACCGCTGTGGAGGTATTTGACCACGTCGTCGTTGTTGGCGGAGATGCCGAGCCGTGCGGCCTCAGTGAGCAGTTCCTGCTGCTGGACCATCTGCTGGCCGACCTGCTGGGTGAAGAAATTGAGGATCACCGGGCTGTCGAGGTACTGGGGGTTGCGCTGGGAGACCTGCTGGCGGGCCATCTGCTGGACCTTCTGCAGGCTGACCACGTCAGCGGAATGGAAGATTTTGGACCACCAGTGGGGGTATACCTCGGCGTAGGTGTCAGGAGCGGCAGCGGTGCCGCTCATGAGGCCTGGGATGAGGTAAACGACCATGCCCACTGACGCGGCGGCGATGATCACAACGTAGATGGCTTTGGCGATCTTGGTGTCTTTTTGCAGGAAACGAAGCATAGGTGGGTTTTGCTCACTATTCTCCGGATAATTATAAGTTGTCAGTTTGTCAGTTGTCAGTTGTCAGGAGCGAGGGAGAAGGGAAAAGGAATAAGGGATAAGGTAGCAGCCCGTCTTTATCCCTTTTCTCTTATCCCTTTTCCTTGTGTTTTCAGGAGCTTTGAAGTTCGACTTGCTCGGCGGATTGGTTGTGGGGGGCGAGGGATTCGTCGTCGGGGAGGAAGAGCTGGAAAACGGTGCCGGGGCGAGGGTCGCCGGGTGAGGCGGCGCGGCTGCGCACGCGGAGTTGGCCACGATGTTTGGAGACGATCTCCTGGCTGACCCAGAGGCCGAGTCCGGTTCCGGTGGCTTCCTTGGTGGTGAAGAAGGGCTCGAAGATGCGGGCGCGGACTTCGGGAGTCATGCCGATGCCAGTGTCGGCAATGGTGATGCGGATGCCTGGTTCTCCATCGGACCAGCGGCGGGAGGCGCGCAGGCGCGCGATAATGCGGCCGCCGCCCGAGGTTGCGTCAATGGCGTTGCCAATGAGGTTAGCGAGCACCTGGCGGATTTCGCCCTCGAAGCAGAAGACGGTGAGCTCCGGATCGAGGCCGCGCTCAAGGACGATGTTGCAGGTATGGATGCGGGTTTTGTAGAGGTCAAGGATGGAGTCAACGAGCTCGGCGGGGTGAGCGCGGCTGGGCTGAGTGGACTGGCGGTAGAAGCGCAGGGTTTTCTGCGCGATTTCAGAGATGCGGCGGGCCTCGTGCTCGGCCATGGTGGCGTAATCGAGGGCAGGCGGGTTGAGGTTGCAATGGGCGCGGAGGAGGTAGAGGAGGTTGGTGAGCCCCTCGAGCGGGTTGTTAATTTCGTGGGCGATGGAGGCGGCTAGGCGGCCGGTGGCGGCCAGTTTTTCAGAGCGGCGGAGGGCTTCTTCGGCGCGGGCGCGCTCGGTGACGTCGCGGACGATGATGCCGACCCAGCGCACCTGATCGGGCATGGTGCGGACGGGATAGGCGCTGACCAGCCAGGTCCACGAGACCCGGTCTTCCGGGTGTTGGCCACGGAATTCCGTGTCCGCGGCGGGTACCTGGGAGGTGAAAGCGCGCTGGAGGGCTTCATTGAACTGGGCGGCGACATTTGGATGGAGGAGCTCGTCGGGAGTGCGGCCCAGGTGGGAGCCGATGGGGAAGCCGGTGAGGGAAGCAAAGACCTGGTTGACGCGGACGAAGCGGGAGGAGCGATCGAAGAAGGCGAATCCGATGGGGGCGTTGGCGAGGAGGGAGTCGAGGAGGGACAGGGTGTCGCGAAGGCCGGCGCGCTGCTCCTCAATGGAGGCGACCATGCTGTTGAAGGCCGAGATGAGATCGCCGAACTCGTTTTCGACGGTGACGGGAAGGGGAAAGGCGGCGCTCGATTCCGGATGGGCAGCAAGGGCGCGAGTGCCATGATGCAGGATCGCCATGGGGCGGGTGATGACCAACGACATGAGCCAGACCAGGACGAATGAAGCGGCGATCCAGATGGAGCCGAAGATGAGGGTGGCGCGGACCGTATCGAAGACCTGATCCTGTTCCCAGACGGGGTCGGATTCGACCCACGCGTAGCCGCGGAGCTGATAAGCGAAGTAGATGGGCTTGACGGCCTCCCAGCGATCGTTGCCGAGAGAGAAGATACGAGGAGCGTGGCCGGTAAAGCGTTCGAGGATGGAGCGCTCACTCGGAATGAGGTGGACCTGGCCGGGCTCGCCGGCGCTGACGGATAGCACGTTGCCGGAGGGATCGGTGATTTTGGCGCGGAGCACGCTGGGCGCGGCGCCCACCAACCGGACAGCGACCGCGAGAAAATCAGGGCGATTGTCTTCGTATGCTTCCTCGGCCTGGACAGAAAGAGAGGTGACCTGGTGCTGCAGGCGCTGGCGATCGCGGTCGTGCATGTCGCGATCTTCCATGTGAGTGAGGAAGATGGCGAACAGGCCGATGGAAAGGACCTCAAGGAGCACCAGGCTGACAAGCATCTGCCAGCGGAGTGACCGGGGCCACCAGCGGATACGGCCGAGCGGGGAGAGATGGGGAATTGAATCCTTCAACGTTTTCAGCACCGTGCAAAGGAAGTTATTGGGATGTGGCCAGCGCGCGGGCAATCTGTTTGCCGTGGAAGCGGCCGTTTTCGATGAAGATCTCGTTGGTACGCGAGCCGGCGACGATGACGCCGGCGAGGAAAATGCCGGGGACATTACTTTCCAGAGAATCAGGATGACATAACGGCATGCAATCGGGGCCCTCAAAACGGACGCCGAGGCTTTCGAGGAAGCGGAAATCGGGACGGTAGCCGATGAGGGCGAAGACAAAATCGTTGGCCAGAGCTTCGCGTCCGGAAGGTGTCTCGACGGTGACGGTATCGGGCTCGATTTGGACGACGCGGGAGCTGAAGAGGGCGCGGATCTCGCCGTTCTTAATGCGGTTTTCGATGTCGGGCTTGATCCAGTATTTGACGTGGCGATGGATGTCGGGGCCGCGATGGACGAGGGTAACGCGCGCGTCATGCCGCCACAGCTCGAGGGCGGCGATGGCGGCGGAATTCTTGCCGCCGATGACGAGCACGTCGGCGCCGAAGTAGGGGTGAGGGTCGTCGTAGTAGTGATGGACCTTGCTTAAATCTTCGCCGGGGATGTTGAGGAAGTTAGGGATATCGTAGTAGCCGGTGGCGACGATGAGGTTGCGGGCGCGGAGGGCGCCAGGGCGGCTGAAGCGGTCGACCAGGTGCACGGTAAAGTTGCCGCGTTCGCCTTCCACGCGGGTGACGCGGTGGTACTGGCGCACATCGAGCCGGTAATGGGCGGCAACGTGGCGATAGTATTCGAGAGCTTCATTGCGGGTGGGTTTGGCGTGGGGGCTGGGGAAGGGGAGATCGCCGATCTCCAGCAATTCCGAAGTGGTGAAAAAAGTCATGTGGGAGGGGTAGTGAAACAGGGAATTGCAGACACAGCCCTTATCCACTAAGACGGTACGGAAGCCGGAACGTTGCGCCTCAATGGCGCAAGAGAGCCCGGTGGGGCCGGCGCCGATGACCAGCACGTCAAAGAGAGCGTCCGCGGCGGGCTTGTCCTGGGGCGCGGGCATGGTGTGCGGCTGGATGTCAGGGACGGAGTCGAGCGGGTAATCGGGCATACAGTTCTAGATTAGGACATTGAGGGAGACGAGGCTCAACGCGAGGGGGATTGTGCCGACCATTCATCGCGATAAATGGGGCAATGAGACCAAAGCAGATTCCCCGCCGCGGCGGGGAAGACTGAAAGAAAGGCAAAGGCAAAAGCAAGAGCGGTTGTGGCGCGGACTTCTGTGTTTCCCACCCTACGCACGATGAAACTGTGCGTTGGATGGGGCACCCCCAGGTTTCCTGCCGGGAATTACATAAGGAAGAACACGGGTTCGCCAATCAGCCTACTGGCGGCTGACTTCGACGATCATGAACGTGTCCGGCTTCATCTGGGGGCGGCGCGACCCGGCTGCGAGCGGCTCGAAGTCCGCCGTGGGAAGGTAGAGCTTGTTGGCGGTGGAATCGAGGTCCATGGTGCGTGCGCCGTCGGGGGTGGTGACGGTCTGCTCCACCACGTACTGGCCGGCCTTCTCAGTGGCGACGATGAGCTTGCCGTCGCGGCAACTGGCGAAGGCCTGGCGGCCGTCGACCCTGGTTGCATCTACGCCCACGCCGATATCCACGCTGCCCAGCACCTTGCCGTCAACCGCGCTCATGATGACGAGCTTCTGCGGATTGCGGCAGCCGATGAAGAGGCGGTGCGACTTTTTGTCGAGAGCCATGCCCACGGGATGGCCACCGGGCGCGACCGGCCAGCGGGCAATCACCTTGCGCGTGTGCAGATCGACTTCGGCGACGAGGTCCTTGTCCTCGAGGTTGACGTAGGCTTTTCCCGAACCGTCGGCGGCAAGGAACTCGGGCGAACCGCCGAGGTCGATGGCAGGGGGGATTTTGCCATTGGGATCGATGTCCGGGCTGAAGGCCATCAGCTTGCCTTGGTCGCCGGAGACGGCGAGGATGAGGTTCTGGCCCGGGTCGTAGATGATGCCGTCGGAATCGGGCATGGTGGCGAGCGTGCCGAGTACGGCATAGGTCTTCAGGTCGAAGACGATGATTTGGCCGCTGCCGCCGCCATCAGTGATGAAGCCGCGATTCAAGCTGGGAACCAAGGCGACGCCATGCGACCGTTTCTGACCGGGAATGTCGCCCAGCACCTTGCCAGAATCGGCGTCGACGACCTGGGTGTGGGTGGAACGGGTGACGAAAATCCTGTGAGTGGGGGCATCCACGGTGACATAGTCCCATGAGCCGTCACCGCCGATGTGCAGGGTCCGGGTGACCACCCACTGCTGGCTGTGGCAGGGCAGCGAACCAGCCAGCAGCAGTGCCAGCGGCAGTACAGCAGCTTTCCCAATGCGCATTTTCATCTTTCCTTCGCTCCTTGTGGATTTCGGAAGCTTTCAGGGAACGGTGCGGGGAATCCGTTGAGAACCCTAACACACCGAACCTTAGGATTTGCTGAAGAGCTGATGAACCGGGGCCGTCAGGGGAGGGAATGAGTGCCGGGAGATGAATCCCGCGTTACGATTTGGCCGTTGCACCGGAGCTGTACACCACTGGACAGCAGAGGGCATGCGCGAAACGCTGTTCTTGCGGGGGATTTGCGGAGGGTTTTGTGTGCGCTGCGCGAGGGAATGCCCTGATTAGCTTGCGAATCAGGGACGATGGCGACTGCCAGGCTACGGATGCTCCTGGTCGGCCGATTTAGGAGCTCCGGGATCGTGGGGCGCGTCTTTCGCCTTGGCGGACTGCTGCCTGCTCAACGTGTGTTCCACACGAGTGCGGAACTGACGGTAGTTCGTGGGCTCAGCGCCGATGTCGCCGATATCGGTTTTCATCTCGCAGCCGGTACCTTTCTGAATCAATGCAACCCGGTCGTTGTAGATGAAGCTGTCGCCAACGACAACGAACGAAGCCGTCAGATCGAGGTCGTTGACAGCGGAAAGGCCGTAATTACTGCGGTTGTGGATGGTTTCTTTGACCGCGATCCACAGATCGTCGCAGGATACGGGATATACGCCTTTCACGGCGTGGGGGTCCTTTGCTTTGGAATACGCTGGAACGGCCAGCGAGAGCCCCAAGAGCATCAGTAAAAAAGTCTTCATGATTACGTTCCCCAGAGTAGCGGTGACTCCTTTTTATAGGTCCCAAACACGATAATCAAGGTGAATTCTAAATGCTTGGTTTCTCCGGGACATGTGCGCCCGGACACACCCTCCGTCCAATGGCACGCCGCAAGGTACACCAATTCTAAATCGGTTTTCCTGGTTTTTATGGGACGCGAAAGACTGACGGCCGGTTAGGACGATTTTTTCGCGCCGAGACCGGCCCCGGGCCTAAACGAAGAATCCCAAGGCTTCTGTTTTGAACGTGGACGGGCGATGTCCGAGTAAATGGAAGCCGGGCCAGCTTGCTGCCTGTTTCCGGCGCCGCTTTCCAGGAGCTGAATCAGTTACCCTAGAGGCGTCGAATTGTCCAGGAGTTTTCCATGACCATCATACGCCAGCAGGATTTTGTGGAAACCATCGCCGCGGCGCTGCAATACATCAGCTATTACCATCCCGAGGATTACATCACGAACCTGGCCAAGGCGTACGAGAAGGAAGAATCGCCGGCGGCCAAGGACGCGATGGCGCAGATCCTGATCAACAGCCGGATGTGTGCGGAGGGGCACCGACCGATTTGCCAGGACACGGGGGTGGTGAACGTGTTCCTGAAGGTGGGGATGGAGGTGCGATTTGCGGGGCCGGATGGGGCGAGCCCGCAAATGAGCCTGCAGGAGATGGTGGATGAGGGCGTGCGCAAGGCGTATCTGGACCCGGAGAACACGCTGCGGGCGAGCCTGCTGTCGGATCCGGCGGGAGCGCGAAAGAATACGCGCGACAATACGCCGAGCGTGGTGACGGTGGAATTGGTGCCCGGGGGAGAGGTGGACATCACGGTGGCGGCGAAGGGCGGCGGCAGCGAAGCCAAGAGCAAGTTCGCCATGCTGAACCCGTCGGACTCGATTGTGGAATGGGTGCTGAAGACGGTGCCGACGATGGGCGCGGGATGGTGTCCGCCGGGAATGCTCGGGATCGGCATCGGCGGAACGGCGGAGAAGGCGATGTTGATGGCCAAGCAGAGCCTGATGGAGAAGATCGATATTCAGGACCTGATGGCGCGGGGGCCAAAAACTACGGCCGAGAAGCTGCGCGTGGAACTGTATGACAAGGTAAACAAGCTGGGCATTGGCGCGCAGGGGTTGGGCGGGCTGACGACGGTGCTGGACGTGAAGGTGCTGGACGCGCCGTGCCATGCAGCGAATTTGCCCGTGGCGATGATTCCGAACTGCGCGGCCACGCGGCATGCGCACGTGTTGCTGGATGGATCGGGCCCGGCGTATCTGGATCCGCCGAGGCTGGAGGTGTGGCCGAAGTTGACTTACGATCCCGTGGGCGCTCGGCGCGTGAACCTGGACACGGTGACGCGGGCGGAAGCTGCTGCCTGGAAGCCGGGCGAGGTGCTGCTGCTGAACGGCAAGCTGCTGACCGGCCGCGATGCGGCGCACAAGCGCATGACCCAAATGCTGAGCCGCGGCGAGAAGCTGCCGGTGGATTTCCGCGACCGGTTTATTTACTACGTTGGGCCGGTGGATCCGGTGCGGGACGAAGTGATTGGGCCGGCGGGGCCGACAACGTCAACGCGCATGGACAAGTTCACGCGGCAGATGCTGGCGGAGACGGGCTTGCTGGGAATGGTGGGGAAGGCCGAGCGTGGTCCGACGGCGATTGAGGCGATCCGTGAGTTTGGAGCGGTTTACCTGATGGCAGTGGGCGGCGCTGCGTACTTGGTTTCAAAGGCGATCATGAGCGCGCGGCGGCTGGCCTTCGACGACCTGGGCATGGAGGGCATCTACGAGTTCGAAGTGAAGGACATGCCGGTGACCGTGGCTGTGGATTCCAAGGGGACGAGCGTGCATCAGACCGGACCGGCGGAGTGGCAACAGCGGATTGCGGGAGTGCCGATACTGCAATAAAGCAGGGAACAGGGAATAGGGGAGTAGGGGACTGAACAGGTCCCTCACTCGGTAACGAGTTGGATTCCTGGCTTTGGCGCTGCCGCATTTCTCCTGGCTGCGCCATTCGTATACTTGCGCCTATGCGACTGGTTCTGGTGTTGGTGCTGGCAGTGGGTTGCGCGGGCGCGCAGGATTTGCGCCAGCAGATGCGGGCGATCGCGGCGGACGCGCAGGGGCGAGTTTCGACCGCATGCTGGCTGGCCGGCTCCGATCTGAACTGCGATTTGAATGCGCACAGTCATCCGCCCATGCAGTCGGTATTCAAGCTGCCGCTGGCGATTGCGGTGCTGCACCAGATGGAGCAGGGGAAGTTCACGCTGGATCAGCCGGTGCGGTTCCTTCCGTCGGATCGCATTCTGCCCCACGCCCACAGCCCTTTGTGGGACAAATACCCGAACGCCAATGTGGATGTGCCGCTGCGGGAGTTGCTGCGGCTAAGCGTGAGCCTTAGCGATAACGTGGCGGCGGATATTCTGCTGCGGCTGGCGGGAGGGCCTGCGGTTGTCGACCGGTACATTGCTTCGCTGGGTGTCAGGGGATTTTACCTGGTGGACGACGAGAAGGCGCTGCACGAGCAGCGGGACCTGCAGTATCGCAACTGGTTTGAGCCGGCGGGCGCAGTCGAATTGCTGCGGGTGATCGACGAGCGCTCGCCGTTGAACGCGGCGAATACAGTGTTACTGCGGGAGATGATGACGGCGCAGGCGGAGGAGACGCGGCTCGGCGCGGAGCTGCCGAAGGGAACGACGGTGGAGCACAAGACTGGGACGTCAGATGTTTACGGCGGGCTGGCGCGAGCGACCAACGACATTGGACTGGTCACGCTTCCGAATGGGCGCAAGCTGGCGGTGGCCGTTTTTGTTACGGATTCACGCGCGGACGAAGCGACGATAAGCCGGGTGATGGCGGAGATTGGAAAGCTGGCGTATGACGCGGCGGTGAAGAGATAGCAAGTCAGCGTGTCAGCAAGTCAGCGTGTCAGCAAGCCAGCGGGTCAGCAAGCCAGCAAATCGGCTAGTCAGCGAGTCGGATCCCACCCTACGCACGATAAAGCTGTGCGTAGGATGGGGCACCCGGGACGAGGACTTACTTCTGCGTTGTTGGGGGTGCAGGTTCGCCGGTCACGAGATTTCCGTTGATATCGCGGACTTCAACAGGGCCGAGGCCGGCATCTTTCAGGCTGGGCTCGATCTTGGTTCGATCGCCCGCGGTGACGATGATGAGCTGATCGGGATGCAGGTACGCCTTCGCCGCGCGGGCAATGTCGTCTGGGGAGACGGACTGATACCTGGCCGGAAGGTCGGCGTAATAATCCAGCGGCCGGTCATAGAGAAACAGGCTGTTGATGGCGCGGGCAATTTCAGTATTGGTTTCAAACTGTCCCGGCAGCGAGCGGATGGAGGCTTCCTTGGCTGCGGCCAGCTCTTCCGGCGTGGAGGGATGATCGGGGAAGTTGCGAATTTCCGTCATCATTTCTTTCGCAGCGGGAGCGGTCACGTCAGTGCGGACGAGCGCGCCGGCCAGGAAATCGCCTCCGGCGCGATATTCCTGGAATGCAGAGAAGGCTCCGTAGGTGTATCCGTGAACCTCGCGCAGGTTCATGTTGATGCGGCTGCCGAAGCTGGAACCGAGGGTGTAATCGAGCACCTCGAGCAGGTCCGCGTCAGGCGAACTTGCGGGTACGCCGGCGCCGAAGGCCAGCAGAGCCGTTTGCGGCGCTCCGGGCTTGTCGACGATGACGATGTGCGTGGATGGGGCTGCGGGCGCGGCGGCAAGTTGAGGCGCGGCATCGGCCTGGTTTTTCCAGCCGCCGAAATACTTCTCAGCCAGCTTGCGGGCATCGGCCTGGTTCAGGTCGCCGGCGAGCACGAGGACGGAATCGTTGGGGCCGAAGTGGTGCGTGTAGAAGGTGGAGAAATCGCCGGCGGTGATGGCCTTCACGCTTTCGGTGGTTCCGTTGCCTGACAGCCCATAGGGTTGGTCTCCGAAGAGCAGTTTAGGCCCGACGCGAAACGCGATCTGGTAGACGTTATCGGTCTCCTGGGAGATGCGGATGAGGCGCTGGGCGCGGCGGCGCTCGATGTCTTCCGTGCGGAATGCGGGGTGCAGGGCGACATCGGAGAGCAGGCTCATGCCCTCATCCGCGTGCGACGTGAGCACATCCATGCTGATGGCGCTTGAGTCCATGCCGGCGACGGTGTTGATGTGCGTGCCGAGGCCCTCCTGGTCTTCGGCCAGCTTTTCCAGGCTGCGGGACTTGGTGCCGTCGCCCATCACCTCGGAAGCCAGCGAAGCCATGCCCGCGGTCGCGGCCCGATTATTCTCGCTGCCGGCGCGGGAGACGAGTTCCGCGGTCAGCAGGGGCAGAGCATGCTCTTCAACCAGCATGACCTTCAGGCCATTGTCCAAAGTGAACTGGGCGGGAACCGGCAGATGGAGCACCGGCGCCGGTCCGGGTCCGGGCTTGTTCTTGCGCCAATCCTGTGACTTCTCGAATTCGGGCGAGTAGGGATTGGTGATTTTGACGTTGGCATCGGTGTCGTCGGGGCTGCGCGGAACGTCGTCGAGGATTTTCTTGCCGGGCACGCAATAGACCACCACCGCGGAGTCTTTGGAGAGATACTTTTGCGCGGCGGACTTGACGCTTGCCCGCGTCACCCCTTCGATCATGCCGAGGTCTTTGGGCAGGAAGCCGGGATCGCCAGTGTACTGGTTGTATCTGTCGAGCGTATCGGCGATGCCGCCGAATCCGCCGAGGCGCTGGAGGCCGTTGATCTTTGACGTGATGGTGAGCGCTTTTGAAGCGTCCACTTCTTCGGCCGTCGGGCCGTCCTGCTGCAACTTGTCCAGCTCATTCCAGAACTTGGCTTCGAGATCTTCGAGCTTCACGCCGGGCTTGGCGGTGATGTCGCAGCTGGCAATGCCGGTCAGCTTGAGCTCATCGGTATCGCAGTTGACGCTTTGGGCAATCTGGGTCTGGTTGACAAGAACCTGTTTGAGCCGGCTGGCCTTGGCGCTGCCCAGCGCGAAGATTGCAGTATCGACGCTATAGGCGTCGGGATTGAAAGCAGGCGGCGTGAGCCAGGCGACGCTCAGGCGCGAGAGCTTGACCGTGTCGGTGATGGTGTCGCGTCGCTGGGAGGTAATGGGCGGCGTGACCACGTGGACGGGCTCAACCGCGGGGCCGCGCGGGATGGGCCCGAAATACTTGGTAAGTAGCGTCTTCAATTGCGCGGGATCGAAGTCGCCGGCGATGGCGATGGAGGCGTTGTTAGGGGTGTAGAACTGCTGGTGGAAGTCGCGCACGTCGGCGACGCGGGCCGATTCAATGTCGCGGTGGCTGCCGATGACGGAGCCATAGTAGGGATGGTCCTTGGGGAAGAGCTGATGGAAGACGTCTTCGTCGGCGACGTCGTAAGGCTGGCCTTCACCCTGGCGGCGCTCGTTGCGAACCACGTCGCGCTGGTTGGTGAGCAGCTTGCGGTCGAGGCCTTCCATGAGGAAGCCCATGCGGTCGGACTCGAGCCACATCGCAAGCTCGAGCTGATTGCTGGGCATGGTCTCAAAGTAATTGGTGCGGTCGAAATCTGTGGTGCCGTTTACGTCGGTGGCGCCCGCGCCCTCCACATATTTGATGTGAGCCTTTTCGCCGACGTGCTCAGAGCCTTCGAACATCATGTGCTCGAAGAGATGGGCGAAACCGGTGCGGCCGGGGCGCTCGTTCAGCGGGCCGACGTGGTACCAGAGATCGACGGCGACGAGGGGGAGACGGTGGTCCTCATGGGTGAGGACGGTGAGGCCGTTGGGGAGGGTGAATTTCTGAAATTTGATTTCAGGCAACTTGTGCGGGGTTTGCGCAAAGGCTGCGGCGGTAGCCACAAGGGCAGAGATACCAAGGATCCGGCGAAGGATTGTAGTCATGAGGGTGCTCCTGAGACGGTGGGCCTGGGGTAGAGAGGATGATACCAAAGGCAGTCAGCCGGGGGAAACAAGCTAGCGCCAGCGAAAGATGCGCAGCGAGACGGCAAAAGGAACCACGAGCCACGCGAGAAGAACAGCGATTGGCGCGGTGAGATGCGCGATGCCGATGCCCTGGAGCATGTTGGCGCGGAAGGCATCGTTGGCGGCAGTGAGCGGCAGCGCGTGCACAACGGGCTGAAGGATTGCGGGGAAGCGGGATGCGGAAAAGAAGATACCGCTGAGAATCCACATGGGAAGCATGGCCAGGTTCATGAGGCCCGACACGGCTTCCATGGTGCGTGCGCGGGAGGCGATAAGCAGGCCTAGGCAGGAGAAAGCGAGCGCGGCCAGGATGCAGAGGAAGCCGAGCTGGAGAAGCGAGCCGCGGAAAGGAACACCGAAGACGAGCCTGGCGAAGCCGAGGAAGAAGACCACTTCAATGACGAGAAGAAGCAGGCGCGAAAGGAGGAAGGATGCGAGATATTGCCAGCGCGGCATGGGCGAGGCGACTAGGCGCTTGAGGAGGTTCTTCTGGCGGGCTTCTACGATGGGGAAGCCGAGGCCCCAGATGCCGGAGCCGATGAGATTCATGCCCAGCAAGCCGGGGATGACGAAGTCAATGTAGCGGGCGCCGACTTCGTGAACCAAGTCGTTGCGGGTTGCCACGGCATCGCGGCTGCCGGCGGCGGACTGGATGGCGCGGTTGGCGAGCAGGCGGGCGAGACGCGCGTCGGGGTTGGTATCGTCGTAGTTGAAGACGACGCCGGCGGGAGTCTGGATTACGAACAGTTCGATGTTGCCGGTGGCCAGCGCGTGATTGCCAGCGGCTTCATCCATTGTGATGGCTTTGAGGCCTTTGTCCGCTGCCAGCGCCGCGGTGAGTTGCGGGGTGGTGGCGGCCACGGGCAGCACGTCTGGAGGGCGATTGCGAAAGGCGATGCCGAGGCCAACCGCCAGCAGAATGGGAAAGGCGAAGGTCCAGAACAGAGCTTCCGGCTCGCGGAGGAAGAGACGAAAACGCGCCGATGTGAGCTGGTAGAGCGAGCTGAACTCAAGCTTACTCATCGCGCAGGTTCCTTCCGGTGAGGGAGACGAAAACATCTTCAAGGGTGGCGGAGTGGGTGCGGAATTCCGTGAGTTTCTGCTCCTGTTCATCGAGCACGGCGAAGATGCGCGGAACCGTGGTGTGCAGATCGGAGACGCAGAGCTGATGGGTGCCGGCGTCGACGCGATGCGACTGCACGCCGGGGATGCGCGTGAGCTGGGCAACGTCGAGGCGGGCATCGGCGGGGGTGACGGCGAACTCGACGATGTGATCGCCGCCCACCTGCGCGATGAGCTGCTGCGGCGTGCCCAGCGCGATGACGCGGCCGTGATCCATGATTGCGACGCGATCGCATAGGCGCTCGGCTTCGTCCATGTAATGAGTAGTGAGAATGATGGTGCGGCCGGCGTGCTTGAGGTCGTCGACCAGATCCCACAAGTGACGGCGGGCCTGGGGATCGAGGCCGGTGGTGGGCTCGTCGAGGAAGAGCAGCTCGGGATTGCCGACCAGCGCGCAGGCCATGGCGAGGCGCTGCTTTTGTCCGCCGGAGAGCGTGCCCACGCGGGCGTTGCGCTTTTCCTCAAGTTGGGCTGTGGCGATGACTTCATCCACCGGTATTCCGCGGCGGAAGAAGCTGCGAAAGAGGCGGAGGGTTTCGGAGACGGTCAGTTTCTCAGGAAATTGCGTTTCCTGAAGCTGGATGCCGATGCGCTGGCGCAGGTCTGAGGCATGCTGACGCCATTTTTGGCCGAGAAGGGTGACGCTGCCAGCATCGGGATCGGTAAGGCCTTCGCAGATCTCGATGGTGGTGGTTTTGCCGGCTCCGTTGGGGCCGAGCAGGCCGAAACACTCGCCGGTCATGACTTCAAGGTCGATGCCGGCAACGGCGATGACATCGCCGAAGGCCTTGCGCAAGCCGGCAATGGACAAACTGGAAGCGGTAGCCGCGGAGAGCATGCTGGCGGCGGCATTTTGCGAGACGGAGGGCATAGGCGAGACGGCCTGGGTCCAGCGTACAGGCGCGGGGCTTCGTGAGGCTAGCTGAATTGATCCGGATGCTGGGAGACGCTTAAGACGTTTCCGTCGGGATCTTTGAACCAGGCCACGCGGGATCCTGAGGGCGAGGTCCAGACGCCTTTGTCGTCCTGTTTCATGAAGGAGAATCGCTCGAGCGTGACCCCGGCGGCAACAAGATCTTGAACGGCGGCGACGATGTCCGGCACTCGCCAGCCGAGAACAGTGCCGCGAGCCGGCGCGCAGTCCGGATCGATGGCCACGCGGAGAACAACGCCGTTGGCGTCGAAGATCAGGGCGAATGGGAGCTGCTCGTTGAGCAGGCGAAGGCCGAGAACATCGCGGTAGAAGGCGCGGGCGCGGTCCACATCCCGCACGATGACGAAAGCCATCAGATCGAAGCGGTTCAAGTCAGCGTGTTGGGTCATGAAAAAAGAATGCCGCACCTATGGCGCCTGGCGCAAGAGTACTATGATGCCATAAAATTACATTTATGCGTCACGGGGCAATTCTGCGCGAGTTTGATCCTGCGCCTGGGGTGGCGATCTCCACGCTGGAGTACGAATACCCTGCGGCGTCGGAGGTCTCGCAGCATGCGCATGGGTCCGATCAGTTGATTTACGCCGTACGCGGGGTGATGGAGGTGAGTTCCGGCTATACGCTTTGGGTGGTTCCCCCCCAATTTGCCCTTTGGGTACCGGCTGGGTACCAACACAGCATCCGGATGGCGAGGGCGGTCTCAATGCGGACGCTCTATGTGCGGGCAGGGCGGGTGCGAAGAGAGAAGAAAGTGGCAGTGGTTCATGTGTCCCCACTCCTTCGCGAACTCACTCTGGAGGCCGTGCGCCTGGAGAAGCTGCACACCGACGTGCGCGTGGAACGTGGGTTAAGCGATGTGATTGCTTCGCAGCTGGAACAAGCCAATTCAGTCCCAACCTCGATACAGCTTCCGAACGAGCGTCGAACTGCCGCCGTGTGCCGTGCTGTTCTTCGCGAGCCGGGCAGCAGAGCGACACTGGAAGCTCTATGCGCCGCTGCTTTTGTGAGTGTGCGCACCGTCCAGCGCGTGTTCCGCGCAGAGATGGGAATGGACTTCGACGCGTGGAGGCGTCAGGTGCGACTGATGGGGGCCATCACATTGCTAAGCCAGGGCCGATCGGTGAAGGAGGCGGCTTACGCGATGGGCTACAAACAGCCGGGCGGATTCATCGGGGCTTTCCGGCGGACGTTTGCGGAAACGCCCAGAGCCTGGATCCGGGCGCAAGGGATGCAATAAACGCGGGGGGCTGGCGGTCGGCGCGAGTTCCGGCAGGGGCGCACCCCATCACGCAGGAAAGAGAAAGCGCAGCATAGGGCGGACGCGCGCGGCCCAGCTCGTCTCGTCGTGGGCGCCATCGGGGAATTGCTCAAAATGCAGGGTATTGCCGCGCTGCCAGCCGTTGGCAACGAGGCGGCGGGCCAGATGCTCGGCATCCTGAACGGTGCGGCGGCCTTCGCGTTCGCCCACGTCGAGCCATAGGTGCGGCCGCTCCCACACTTCGGGGGAGCGCTCGTTGAGGAAGCCGAGAATGCTCTTGTGATTCCACCAGATGCTGGGCGAGAGGACGGCGAGCTTGCCGAAGTGCTGGGCGAAGCGGAGCCCGAGATAGAGCGTGACGAGGCCACCGAGCGAGCTGCCGCCGAGGCCGGTGGAGTTGCGGCCGGAGCGCACGCGGTAGTGGCGGGCGATGAAAGGCATCAGCTCGTCGACGATGAGATGGCCGTAGCTTTCGGCTTTGCCGCCGCCACGCTGCCAGTCGGAGTCCGGAGTGTATTCGGCGATGCGGCTATCACCGGTGTTATAGATGCCGACAATGATGAGCGGCTCCGCCTCGCTGGCTTCGATGGCGGCGTCGGCGTGCTCGCGCATCTGCCAGGTGCGGCCGCGGATGAACGACGTTTGCGGATCGAAGAGATTCTGGCCGTCCTGCATGTAGAGGACGGGGTAGTCGTGCTCGGAGTGGGAATCGTAGCCGGGCGGAAGATAAACGATCAGATCGCGGTCGTCGGGGAGAAAGCGGCTGCGAAAGCCGCGGTGCGGGCGAAGGCGGGGATGGGACGGTGCGGTGACGAGGGGTTCGACGTGCGTCGACTTCGGCTCCGCGTGAGATTCAAGATTCAAACCGTTCGGTTCCTCTGCCGTTCCCTGGTATGGCGGCGGGCCCGCCTGTGGCTGTTACAGTATCAGGAAACTGCCCGACTTCTCAAACCCGGAGCGCACCATGAATCGCGAATATCACAAGTGGCATTCGTCCCGGCTGGGTCGCGAGATGGAACTGCTGGTTTTTGGCCATGCGGGACTGCCGGTGATTGTGTATCCCACATCAGGAGGGCGGTTCTTCGAGTTCGAGGACCGCGGGATGATCGGGGCGCTGGCGGGAAAAATCGACGCCGGCCAATTGCAGATCTGCTGCGTTGACTCCATCGACATGGAGAGCTGGTACAACCGCAATGTTGCGCCACGTTGGCGGATCGCGCGGCACGTTCAGTTTGACGATTACGTAATTCACGAGGTGGTGCCGCTGGTGCGGCAGAAGAACCAGGACCCTCACCTGGTGGCGCTGGGGTGCAGCTTCGGCGGGTTTCACGCGGCGAACGCGGCGCTGCGCCATCCCGATGTGTTTACAGGGATGCTGACCATGTCAGGCGCGTTTGATTTGTCGAGATTCCTGAACGGTTATCACGACCAGGACGTTTACTTCAACCAGCCCACGCAGTTCCTGCCCAACATGGGCGACCCGTGGTTCCTGGATCGATATCGCCGGAACACCTACATTTTGGGAACGGGCTGGGACGATCAATGCCTGGGGCAGAACCAGAATCTGGACCGAATCATGAGCGAGAAGGGAATCCCGCACAAGCTGTACATCTGGGACACGTGGAATTCGCACGACTGGCCCACGTGGCAGCGGATGGTGGTGGAGTACTTGTGAGGAGAGTGAAGGAGTGAAGAAGTGAAAAAGTGAAGGAGCGGGGCCAATTCACTCTTTCACTGCATCACTTTTGTTCTCGGAGGTTGTGAAATGAATCAGTTGAATCCGTATGAGAGGTTTCTGGATGGGCGGCCGGTGATGGAGGTTCTTGCCGAGAGTCCGCGGGTGATTGCGCTGCTGCTGGAAAAGATGGGTGCGGGCAAGGCGTACGAGGCGCCGGCACCGGGCAAGTGGAGCGCCGGCGAGATTGTGGCGCACCTGGCCGACTGCGAACTTGTGTTTGGATTCCGGTTGCGGCAGACGCTGGCGGAAGACGGCCCGACCATCCAGCCGTTCGATCAGGACAAGTGGGCCAAAACGTACAGAGGCATTGAGCCCAAAGAGGCTCTCGCCGGCTTCACCGCTCTGCGCAGATGGAACCTGCTGATGCTGGAGACGGCGCTGCCTGCGGCAGCGGAGCGAACGATGACGCATCCTGAGCGGGGGACAATGACGTTCCAAACGGTGGTGGAAACAATGGCCGGCCACGATTTGAATCACCTGGGGCAGTTGCGGCGGATCGCCGGGCTGGCGGAATAGGCTGGCCCTTTGCCTCCTGCCGTACACTAGGAGCAAAACGCAGCGAGCGGCGCTAATTTTTGCGCTGTTCCGCGCGTTGCACGGAGGTCGGCGGCATGAAGAAGATCGGCGTTCTGTTCGGCATGGAGAACAGCTTTCCGGGCGCGCTGGTGGAGGCAATCAACGCGCGGAACATTGAGGGTATTCAGGCGGAATTCGTCGAGACCGGAGCGGTGCACCTGGACCGCGCGCCGAACTATGCGGTGATTGTCGATCGCATCTCGCACGACATCCCGTTTTACCGCGCGTTCCTGAAGCATGCCGCGCTCAACGGAACCGTTATCATCAACAATCCGTTCTGGTGGTCGGCGGACGACAAGTTTTTCAATTACACGCTGGCCGCAAAGCTGGGCGTGGCCGTGCCGCCCACGGTGATTCTGCCGCATAAGAAACATCCGGAAGGAACCACCGACCGGTCAATGCGGAACCTTGAGTTTCCCCTGGACTGGGACGCGGTGTTCGCCTACGTGGGCGAGCACGGCTTTATGAAGCCGGTGGACGGCGGCGGATGGAAGGACGTGCACCACATCCACAACCGCGATGAGTTCTTCCGTGCCTACGACGAGTCGCGCGATCTGTGCATGATGTACCAGAAGGCAGTGGACTTCAATGAGTACTTCCGCTGTTACGTGGTGGGGCAGAACAAAGTGCACATCATGCCTTACGACCCACGCCGGCCGCACCACGAACGCTATGTAAAGGACGCGCCGAATTACGACAGGAAGCTGCTGAAGCGCGTGGAGCGGGATGCGCTGTCGTTGTGCCGCGCGCTGGGATACGACCTCAACACAGTGGAGTTTGCGGTCGAGAACGGCGTACCCTATGCGATCGATTTTATGAATCCCGCGCCGGATGCCGATCTGCACTCGGTCGGCCAGGAGAACTTCGATTGGATTGTGATGGAAGTGGCGGACCTGGCGATCGCGAAGGCGAAAGCGGCGCCGACGCATTTGGAGTTGAGGTGGTCGTCCTTCTTGAACGCTGGCGCTGCGCCGGCGAAGAGAAGTGGTCCGGCAAAGAAGACGTCAAGGAAGAAGGCCAGCAAGCTGAAAAGCCCGGCAGCGCCGGTTGAGGAAGACGCATCATCGCTGTGATCCCTGAAGCGCGGCTCCCAAAATCTGCATCCTGTTTCGGTACAATTGCCGCAAGCTGTCCCACTAAGGAGCACATATGCGGCCATCGTTCTCTCTTGGCATCGAAGAGGAATACCAGACCATCGATCCGGTGACGCGGGATCTGCGCTCGCATATCGAGACAGAGATGCTGGCGACGGGCAAGATGCGGCTGCAGGAGCGCGTGAAGGCGGAGATGCACACGTCGGTGGTGGAAGTGGGCACGCGCATCTGCAAGAACATTGAAGAAGCCCGCGAAGACATCTACGAACTGCGCCGCGAAATGATCAAGCTGGCCGCGGAACACGATCTCAAGCTGGTGGCGGGCGCCACCCATCCGTTTGCCGACTGGCGCACGCAGGAGATCTATCCCGACCCTCGCTATCACCAGGTGGTGAAGGACCTGCAACTGGTGGCGCGCGCCAACCTTATCTTCGGCCTGCACGTGCACGTCGGCATCGAAGATCGCGAAGAAGCCATCCGCATCATGAACGCGATGCGGTATTTTCTGCCGCACATCATGGCGCTGGCCACGAATTCGCCCTTCTGGCTGGGTTTGAACACGGGCTACAAGGGATACCGCGCCAAGGTGTTTGAGAATTTTCCCCGCACCGGGATTCCCGATGCGTTCTCCAGCTACACAGAGTTTGAGGACTACGTGAAGTTGCTGGTGAAAACCAACTGCATCGACAATGCCAAGAAAATCTGGTGGGACATCCGGCCGCATCCGTTCTTCAATACGGTGGAGGTGCGCGCCTGCGACATTCCCCTTCGCGCCGAGGAGACAGTTGCCATCGCTGCGTTGATCCAGGCCACGGCGGCTTACCTTTGCCGGCTGCACGAGGCCAACCAGGATTTCCGACAGTATGCGCGCCCGCTTCTGATGGAAAACAAGTTCCGCGCGGTTCGCTACGGGCTGGACGGCAAGCTGATCGACTTTGGGCGCCAGCAGGAGGTTCCGGAGCGCGACCTGCTGGAAGAGTACCTGGTCCTGATCGATCGCGAGGTTGATGAGCTAGGCAGCCGCGAAGCCATCGACGGCATTCGCAAGATCATGCAGATGGGCTCGGGCGCGGACCGCCAGCTCAAGGTCTTTGAGGAGACCGACGGCGATCTGAAAGCAGTTGTGGACTACATGGCGAAGGAAACGGGCGAGGGGTTATAGAGACATGGCTCAGGCGTCAGGTGGCTGGAACATACTTCCGCGGCGCCATCGCGCTTTCAGTTCGTTTTCGTTGCTACCTGAGCTGTGAATGCCGTCGTCGGAATCGTGACGGAACCGATGCGTCCGGAGTTCACGTCCACCACTACCACGCGCAGCCAGCCAGAGTCACGCTTGGCGGGAATCCGCTCGTCGAATGTGAGCCCGTCCGTCACCGCATGCTGGTAAGTGGCGGGTTTGAGGTGCAGGCCCACGGTCAGTCCGGTCACATGAGCCCTCATGCCGTCCTCGGCGCGCTGAACGAGGAAGATGTCAACCTTGCCTGACCAAACCGGATGCTGCTGCACTGCGGCTGCGGCGGGCTGCGGCGTATCTCCGGATTTGCTTTGCGAAGCTGTCGTTTTCTGCTGCGCCAAATCCAGGTCTGCACCGGCGATCGTTACCCGGATTGCCTGGCCAACAGAATCCACAACGGGGCGCGCTGACAGAGCGATCTCGCTGACATCCGTGGGCTGCCAAACCGCTTTGGCAAAGCGTTCCTTCAGGGATGTCGGCTCTTTGTCGTACTCGTAGCCGGTCCGGTAACGGACGGTTGCATCGCGATGGTTGAGCAGTTTCACGGTCAAAACGTGATACTTGCCATCCGCCACTCCTTGTGGCGAAAAGCCCAGCAGGTAAGTGGCTTCCCCATCCTCTGCCACGCCGTTGAGCTCGCCTTCAATATTGAGGGAACGGCGAAAAGCATGGCCGCCCGTTGCCTCGGCGATTTCGCGGAACACACCCTGGATGGGATGCAGGTCCTGCTGCATCTGCGATCTGAGCCGGTTGTTGGAAGTAAAGTTGCGTTCCATTGCCTGGGGATGAATGACGTCGGTGTCGTCCGACCCTTTGGCCTCCGGCCCGAGTTGCTCGTACTCGAGAGATGCCACTGGAGCCTGTGCCTGCACCGGGAGCTGGCTGGGATTCTGGTAGGTTGTGGAGAGCTGGACGTTGCGGTTGGCCAGGTCCGCGGTAACTACGTTTCCTTCCAGGCGCGACGCATCCAGCGGATACACGCTTACCTGCGCGTTATTCATGGCTTCCTGCGTGCGCAGCGCATACGGCTCAATGAATTTGCGTGCTTTTCAATCGTGTCCGCCATGTAGTCCCAGTCGGCAAGAGCATTGTCGCTGGTGACCCACACCAGGCTCTTGTGGCCGGGCATGGGAGCCAGGTGATTGGCGACGGTGACCAGGACCTGAAGCGCGGTGGGTGCGGGAACGCTGCCCATCTCGCGCATCTTGGGATCCAGCTGCTTCTCCCTGTGTCTGCGTGTCCAGGATGAAATTCCCGTTTACGCTGAGCATGTCTTCAAGGTTGTGCAACGGTCTCAAAGTGCTGGCGATTCCGGTCTTCCTCGTCGCGCGCGTTCAGCAGATCCTGTGCGTTGGGAGTCCACTTGGCCAGAATCTCCCGCACCTTCTCGTGGTCCGTTGTGGCTTCCTGCAGCACCTGGAACCCGTGGAATCGCATGATATACAACGCAACAGGATCCGCAGCCGGCGCTTTGGCCAGGAATCGAAGCATCTGCTGACGCGCATCCACCAGGTCGCTATAAACAAGGTTGCTGGGATCGATCAGGAAGACCAGCGTATTTCCGTATCGCGGCTGCGATTTAACGATGGGATGCTGATTGGAGAAGGCCGGCTGCGGAGGCGCGGTTTCCGCTGCAGAAGCGGGCGCCGGCGCGGTTGCCGGAGCTGGCTCCGGAGCGTCAGCCCGGCCGAATGACCCCACCACCTGTTTGACGCCGTTGTCGTAGACTTCAAAGTCATCCTGGGTAAGACCGGTAATTGGATTACCCTTCTTGTCGAGCGCAACAACATTCACATCTACCAGCCGTGCATTGATGCGGAGGCGATAATCGGATGCCTCCGGCTCGGGCATCGGAGCGGCGGCCTGGAGCGGCTGCTCCGGCAGACTGGTTGTCGCGGTGGCAGTGATCTCCGGAGCCTCCGCGGGAGGCGCGGAAACCTCGCCCGGCTTGGCAGCCGACGCATCCGTCAGGTTTTCCTCCGCAGGCTGGCCGGAGCCGGCGTCCTCCGCCTCCGCAGAAGTCGGAAGGGTCGCATCGGGAGCGGCGCCCATACTGCGCTCTTCGTTGGCGGATAAAACGCGTGCTTCCGCGCGGAAGAGATGGTAGTTAGTGAAATCCGCATGGTTGAGCAGCATTCGCGGCGGGCCCATGGCACGGCGTACCGCGCCTTCGGCATCCTTGATGTAGCGGATGGTCGGGGCAACGGAGATGGATACGCTGCGAAGCGGGCACATGTATTCCACGCCGCCCAGCAGGACCGGCCCATATTCCACAGCGATGTCGGCTCGGGAAATGGGATCGGATGGTTCAACGTCGGCCTCGATCGTGAGGCGCAAAATAGCTCCGGAGCCGGGGTCGATCTCCATTTCGCCGTGATAGCCGGTCATCTGCTCGAACGGATGGTTTTCCATGCCGTAGTCGGAAAGTGTGCAGCAGTAACTCACCTGGTAATGGGAGCGCGCGCGCGGCACGGAGAAACGGAATACGGCGACCGGTGAATCGAGCGGTCCCTTCTCCCAACGCTCCCACGCCAGCTTGTTCTGCGCGGCGTCCATAAGCACAAGGGAGAGAACGGGACCGAACACGCCCCAGGTTCGCAGGCCTTCCTCGATTTGAGCAGGTTGTGCAACAACCTCCTTTAGCGAGGCCACGTTTTCTTCGCCGTCGCGATATTGCACGATGTTCCGCGAGATGCGAAGCGCGTGCAAGGTACCTTGCCCGGCAGATGCGGAGCCGGATGCTTCCGCAGGGTCACCCTCGTAATGCGTGATGGCGCGGGTGGCATAAAAGTGAGGGAGCCGTGGAATGGCCTGGGTAACGTAGGCCGCCGCCAAACCCATGATGTGTCGCTGTTCTGAGAACGGGGGCGCGGGCGCAGCCGGCAGCTCCGATTTCGGGGGAGCGAGGAAGATGGAGCGGTCGGCCAATGCAATGAGGGCGCGCTGGGCGCGGGGCCCGGCGAGCAAGCTGCTCCAGTGCGCTACCCGGGCCCGAGAGAATTGCTCGGTGAGCTCGAGGTCAGACAACTTCGCCACCATGTCTGTGTCTGACAAACTGTAGGACTGCGCCAGCAATTGTTCGAGCTGGATTGCTGAAACGGGCTGAATCGCGATTGCGGACGTTGGGATCGCCAGCAACACGATGGGAAGCAGTAGAAACCATTTGCGCATGGCGCAGCCCCCTCACTAGACGAGCACGAATCTTCTATGGGCGCCGCAGGGATAGCCTGAGCCAAGGCCGGCGCCGCGCCGATACCCGCAATTGTATGCTGGTTTGCGGTGCTTTTCACGCCCAACCGCATGGCTGAACGAACCGGCCTTCCGCGGGGTCGTAATGGCCGATAAAGCCAATGAACTGGCTGTGTTCCCCGGCCGGAGTGCGGCCAACTGGTTATGGCCGTTGCCGGGGAACTGGTTATGGCAGGGGCTGAATATCGGTCATGGCCGCCGGGCGGAGGCGCGGAGTGGATGCCTCTCCGGAGAATCCCAGCGGCGCCGGATTCTTTCCGCGAGTCCTAAGATCTTAGTTGACAGGTTTCCGTTTCGGGGGTAATCTCCTAAGCAATTAGGAGACTGACATGGCCCGGCGCGAAAAGAACCCGCTTACCCGCCTCGAACTCGCCCTCATGCAGGTGATCTGGAAGCAGGGATCCGGCAGCGTGACCGACGTGCAGGAAGGGCTGGAGCACAAGCTGGCGTACACAACGGTTCAGACCATGCTCAATATCCTCTGCCGCAAAGGCAAGCTGAAGCGCAAGCTGAACGGCCGCGCATTTGTTTACGGTGCTGCGGTCACCCAGGATAAAGCTCTGCGTCACGCCGTCCGCGATCTGGTGGACCGCATGTTCGGCGGATCCAGCGAAGAGCTGGTGATGAGCCTGATCAAAAGCCGGGACATCGACGCCAAGCGCATCGCCGAGTTGAGCCGCAAGCTTGAGGCGGAAAGGAGCGGAGAATGACCAGCTTTCAAAACTGGGCCCTCGCGTATTTCGTGAACTCCGTCTGGCAGGTCCCGCTGGTTTTCATCGGCGCATGGCTGGCGGCGCGAATCGCGGTTCGCATCGGCCCCGGCGCGGAGCATCGCATCTGGGTCAGCGCGCTGCTGGCCCAGATCGCGCTTCCGGCGTGTCCCCTCGCTCCCCGCCAATTTTGGAACGTTCTGGGCAGCCTGCTCTCCTGGAGCGGCACGTCCAACAGCGGCGATATACGCGTAATTGTTGCTCCCGCGGCCGCGATGGGATCGAGCGCGCTGCATCTGCCGCGCCCGGTTGCCGCCGTTTTGCTCGCCGCCTGCGCCGGTGGCGTGTGCTACTGCGCCGCCCGCCTCGCCTGGGGATTGCTCAAAACGCGCCGCATCGTTCGCCGGTCCGCGCCGGTTCGTCTTCAAGGCGCGCACGCCGCCGGCTGGACGCGCGCCCGCGCAATCTTCACGGCGATTCTGGGCGACCCGGCATTTACGCCGACTCTGGCAACTTCGGCGCTGATTGCGGGGCCGGTGACGGTGGGATCGCGCACCCTCCTTCTTCCCCATGGATTCCTTGCGCAATTGCCGGAGGCGGAGTTCGACGCGCTACTGGCCCATGAATTTGCCCATATGGCGCGGCGCGACTTCGCCAAGAACCTTGTGTATGGATTCCTGTCGCTGCCGGTTGCGTGGCATCCGGCAGTTGGCTTCACCCGCGCCCGCCTGGCGGAGAGCCGCGAACGCGTGTGCGACGCCATGGCCGCAGAAGCCATCTCCGGCCGCGAACGCTACGCCCGCAGCCTGTTGCGCCTTGCCTCCATCTTGTCCACTGCGGCGCCGGCGGGACCGCTGCACGCCCTCGGCATCTTCGATGCCAACAATCTTGAAAGGAGAATTATGAATCTGACCGGGAAACGTGTGGAAGTGCGCGGCCTGCGCCGGCTTGTCGTTTTGGCAGCCTGCGTGGCATTGGGCGCGGCGGCGTGCGCTTCGGCGCTCGCGCTGCGCTTTGAAGTCAACCAGCAACCCAAATCGCCAAACCTCCGGTGCATGTCAAAGTGGCCGATTTGACAGATCCTCAGCAAGGTTCCGCCGGTATACCCGCCGCAGGCCAAAAAAGATCACGTGCAAGGCAGGGTGGTGCTTGACGCCATCATCGGCAAGGACGGCTCGATGGAGAACATCAAGGTGGTCAAGAGCGTGCGCGATGACCTCGACCAGAGCGCCATTGATGCCGTCCGACAGTGGAAATATCAGCCATACCTCCTCAACGGCGACCCCATCGAAGTTGAGACGACCATCAACATTATCTATTCGCTCAGGAAGTGAGTTCGGCTCAGCCCGGTCCGTTAGTCCAGCCGGGGCACATACAGATCGCAAAAAGGGCCGGGGCTGAAGCTCCGGTCCTTTTCATTTCTATGACAATTCCGTTAATCTCACGGAATACGCATCTGAATTCCCGTTGCCTGTGAGGAGCCTCGCCCGTATCCATGCTTGAAACCGCAGCCCATTTGCTTTCGCTGGACTTTCCCGCCGAGTTCGCGCCCGGGGCGCGCTCGGCGGTCAACACCTGCCTGCGCATCCAGCCAGAGGAAAAGGTCACGCTGATCACCGATCGCGCCACCGAAGCCATTGCGGCCTCCATTGCGCACGAGCTGGAATCGTGCGGCTGCCGCTGGAATGGGTTCGTGCTCGAGGACTTGGCCCCGCGCCCGCTCACCGATATGCCCGCCGCCATCCTCGCCGACATGGAAACCTCTCAGGTGTCGATCTTCGCCGTCATGGTGCAGTCCAATGGCCTGCACGGTGACGGCGAAGATCGACACCTGGGAAGTTTCCATATCAGCGAGGATGGCGGCGGGCATATCGGTGAGCGGGCGCGGGGCAACGTCCTCAAGCACAAACCCATTCCAGCGGCAGCCTCGCGATTCGAGCTGGTGCGCAATGGAGGCCGCAATCGCTTCGGTGACGCGATCGGTGATCAGCGTGACCTTTTCTTCCGGCTGGATGCGCAGGCAGGTGTTGACTGCTGATTGGGCGCCGGGTACAAACTCGGCAGGGTACGCGAGCGAAAGCAGATGGGCGGCGGTTTCAAGCATGGATGCGAGCAGGTCTCCAGATAAGCGCAACAGGAATTCAGATGCGTATTCCGTGAGATTAACGGAATTGTCATAGAAATGAAAAGGACCGGAGCTTTAGGCCCCGGCCCTTCGCGATCTTTATGTGCCCCGGCTGGACTACCGGACCGGGCTGAGCCGAGCTCACTTCGCGAGCGTATAGATAATGTTGATGGTCGTCTCAACCTCGATGGGGTCGCCGTTAAGGAGGTATGGCTGATATTTCCACTGCCGGACGGCATCAATGGCGCTCTGGTCGAGGTCCTCGCGCACGCTCTTGATCACTTTGATGTTCTCCATCGAGCCGTCCTTGCCGATGATGGCGTCAAGCACCACCCTGCCTTGCACGTGATCTTTTTTGGCCTGCGGCGGGTATACCGGCGGAACCTTGCTGATGATCTTCAAATCGGTGACTTTGACTTGCACCGGATGGTTTGGCGATTTGGGTTGCTGGTTGACTTCAAAGCGCAGCGCGAGCGCCGAAGCGCAAGCCGCCGCGCCCAATGCCGCGCAGGCTGCCAAAACGACAAGCCGGCGCAGGCCGCGCAATTCCACACGTTTCCCGGTCAGATTCATAATTCTCCTTTCAAGATTGTTGGCATCGAAGATGCCGAGGGCGTGCAGCAGTCCCACCGGCGCAGCAGTGGACAAGATGGAGGCAAGGCGCAACAGGCTGCGGGCGTAGCGTTCGCGGCCGGAGATGGCCTCTGCGGCCACGGCGTCACACACGCGTTCGCGGCTCTCCGCCAGGCGGGCGCGGGTGAGTCCGACGACCGGATGCCACGCAACCGGCAGCGACAAGATCCCATACGCAAGGTTTTTGGCGAAGTCGCGCCGCGCCATATGAGCAAATTCATGGGCCAGGAGCGCGTCGAACTCTTCCTCCGGCAAATGAGCGAGGAAGCCGCGGGGAAGAAGAAGCGTGCGCGATCCCACTGTCACGGGCCCCGCAATCAGCGCCGAAGTTGCCAGCGTTGGCGTAAATGCCGGGTCGCTCAAAATCGCCGTGAAGATTGCGCGGGCTCGCGTCCAGCCGGCGGCGTGCGCGCCTTGAAGGTGAACTGGCGCCGACCGGCGGACGATGCGACGCGTTTTGAGCAATCCCCAGGCGAGTCTGGCGGCGCAGTTGCACACGCCACAGGCGCAGGCGGCGACCAAAATGGCGGCAACCGGGCGCGGCAGATGCAGCGCGCTCGGTCCCATCGCTGCCGCGGGAGCAACCATTACGCGTATATCGCCTCCGCTGGACGTGCCGCTCCATGAGAGCATGCTGCCCAGTGCGTTCCACAATTCACGGGGAGCGAGGGGACACGCCGGAAGCGCGATCTGAGCCAGAAGGGCGCCGACCCAGATGCGATGTTCCGCGCCGGGGCCGATGCGCACCGCGATTCGCGCTGCCAGCCATGCGGCGATGAAAACCAGCGGGACCTGCCAGACGGAGTTCACGAAATACCCGAGGGCCCAGTTTTGAAAGCTGGTCATTCTCCGCTCCCTTCGGCCTCAAGCTTGCGGCTCAACTCGGCAATGCGCTTGGCGTCGATGTCGCGGCTTTTGATCAGGCTCATCACCAGTTCTTCGCTGGATCCGCCGAACATGCGGTCCACCAGATCGTGGACGGCGTGGCGCAGAGCTTTATCCTGGGTGACCGCAGCACTGTAAACAAATGCGCGGCCGTTCAGCTTGCGCTTCAGCTTGCCTTTGCGGCAGAGGATATTGAGCATGGTCTGAACCGTTGTGTACGCCAGCTTGTGCTCCAGCCCTTCCTGCACGTCGGTCACGCTGCCGGATCCCTGCTTCCAGATCACCTGCATGAGGGCGAGTTCGAGGCGGGTAAGCGGGTTCTTTTCGCGCCGGGCCATGTCAGTCTCCTAATTGCTTAGGAGATTACCCCCGAAACGGAAACCTGTCAACTAAGATCTTAAGGACTCGCGGAAAGAATCCGGCGCCGCTGGGATTCTCCGGAGAGGCATCCACTCCGCGCCTCCGCCCGGCGGCCATGACCGATATTCAGCCCCTGCCATAACCAGTTCCCCGGCAACGGCCATAACCAGTTGGCCGCACTCCGGCCGGGGAAGGCAGCCAGTTCATTGGCTTTATCGGCCATTACGACCCCGCGGAAGGCCGGTTCGTTCAGCCATGCGGTTGGGCGTGAAAAGCACCGCAAACCAGCATACAATTGCGGGTATCGGCGCGGCGCCGGCCTTGGCTCAGGCTATCCCCTGCGGCGCCCATAGAAAATTTGTGCTCGTCTAGTGAGGGGGCTGCGCCATGCGCAAATGGTTTCTACTGCTTCCCATCGTGTTGCTGGCGATC
>CAWBIG010000059.1:0-3700 GCA_963788435.1 uncultured Acidobacteriota bacterium
ATAAAAAACGCAGATGTCATTTGTAATAAATAAGTTAAGCCACAAAACTGCACAAAACTGCGCACGCTTCTGTCCGGGGGAGGGGGGTATTTTTTTCCGATCAGCAGCGAAGTTGGCAAATGTTACTGGGTGGGGGCAGCTTGCGAGCGGAGATTTCCCTGGTCTTATCAAGCCGAATTGTGGCGGCGACCATGGAACGGATTTCCTTCCTCTGAAATGCGGATGCCCGCCGGTGGGCGGGCACATTTCGACTCATGGTTAGACTCTAGCTCGGATGCGAAGCTGTGGATGTGACGGGGAATACAGGAGTGCCGCGGAGCTGGCGGGGCTGGAGGGGGCAAGGAAGCCTGCGAGGTTACCTTTGGAGGGGAGGGGGTCGTCTCAAAATGGCGTTTGGCCGGGATCCGGTACCGGGATGCGGGACAGCGGCGGCGTTGTTGGTGAGCGGCCTCGAAGTGGTTACCTTTGGGCAGGGGGGGTGGCTTGGGAGCACCGACCACCCCGGTCCCCCAAATGCGAGGGACCGGGGCGCCGTCAAGGCGTAAGGGTTATGGGGACCGGGGCCACTCGCCCGATTCAACTTGGCCGCGAGTGGAGGTTGCTCGGAAGGTCGGTGCGCATCGCCTTTCTTCTCATTGGGCTATTGAACATCCAGAGTTACCGGAATGTTGTGTGTTACCTTTCCACTGGTCGCAGTCACTACTACCGAGTAGTCGTGCTCGACCAGACTGACGCTGCTTCCGCAGCCAGTGACCAAAGCTCCCGCTAGGGTGCAGCCGAGAAGCAGAAGCAAGGTAGCTAACCTGCTGAGTCGGCGTCCCTGCCGGCGCAGCCGGCTCAAGCCAAGCAACGGAATCAGGACGAGAGCCCAAGCCAAAGGAGACCGCTTGGTTCCAGTGTCTGCGGGGGCCAGGCTCGCCGAACCGCTAGTTTTAATGGTGACAGTCACCGTGGTGCTACCACCGTTGGCCGCAATCGTTGAGGGGCTGAATGTGACCGTCGCACTAGACGGCGCACCAATGGCTGCGAAACTGACCGGACCTGGATAGCTTCCAAAGAGCGGTTTTACGGCCACTTGATAAGTGGCTGCACTCCCTTGATTTACGGTTGCGCTAGCCGCGCCGGAGATGGCGAGACTAAAGTCCAGCGAAGCCTCGACCACAGATGTCGATGAGACGCTAGTGATGAAGTTGTCGTCACCGCTATATACAGCGTCGATGCTATCGGTTGATCCGGCAGTCAGGGATGTGGTGCTTATTTCTGCTTTTCCCGAGGCTAACGTGCCGGTACCCAACAGGGTAGTGCCCTCGTAGAAGGACACGGATCCGGTTGGAGTTCCAGTGGTGGCCGAGGTTACCTTAGCGGTCAGCGTAACGCTCTGTCCCGGATTTACAGAGGAGCTACTTGGGGTCACCGATGTTTTCGTATCCGCCTGAGTAATCGAAAGCGCTCCTTCTTGCGCTGTGGGGGCATAATCCGCCAGATTAGTGCCCTTCACGCTGGGATCGATTGGGTAGGTTCCGACCTTCGAGGTGGTTGTGGCGGAAGTTGCAAAGCTCTCAGTAAACGTATCGCCGTTTACTTCACCAGACACCTTCCCGGTGAATGCCGGGTTAGCATCTCCATAAACGCGGGTGACATCGTTAGCCACAAGTTCCAAGGGTGCTGCTGTGACCGTAAGGCTGCCGCTATTATTGAACTGGAACGTGTAGTTGGTTGCCGACAGCGTCCCCTGGGTGCAGGTGATGGGGTAGTTTCCAACCGCACTCCCCGGCGCGGCCGTCGTGGTGCAGGCGGCTTTGCCGCTCACCACCGCGATGGTATCCCCGTTCACAAATCCAGTGACGGCATAGGTCAGCGCCGGATTAGCCGCCCCGTAGGTCCGCGACTGACTGTTCGCCGACACTGTCAGCACTCTGGTGCCGGAATTCACCGTAACCGTGACCGAACCGGCAACGGTGTTGTAGCCGGTGGTATCGGTGGGCGTGAAGGTCACGCCCTCCGCATCCGCGCCCGCAGGGGGAACTGTCGTCGGCGTGGTCCAGGCGAACGTGCCGGCAACGGAAGCCGTGCCGCCCGTCAGCACCGACGCGGCCAGAGCCTGTCCGACATAGAGCGCTGGCTGTCGGCCACACCGTCACCGTCGGTGTCGTCTTGTTCACCGTAGCCGTAACACTACCGGTCACCGTGTTGTAGTCAGTGGTATCAGTAGGCGTGAAGGTTACGCTCTCCACGTCCGCACCCGTAGTGGGAGCTGTCGTTGGCGTGGTCCATGCGAAGGTGCCGGCAACGGAAGCGGTGCCACCCGTCAACGTCGATGCGGCCAGAGTCTGGCCGAAGGTAATGGCGCTGGGTGTCGGCCAGGTCGTCACCGTCGGTGTGGTCTTGTTATTCACCGAAGACCGTGACGGGACCGAGGACCGTGTTGTAGTCGGTGGCATCGGTGGGCGTGAAGGTGACGCTCTCCACATCCGCACCCGTAGCGGGAGCGATCGTCGGCGTGGTCCAGGCGAAAGTGCCGGGAACAGGATTGCCGTTATAGGTAGCCGTGCCGCCCGTCAATGTCGACGAGGCCAAAGTCTTGCCGGGGGCGATGGCGCTGGCTGTGGGCCAGGCCGTCACCGTCGGCGTCACCTTGGTGACCGTAACCGTGACGGTACCGGCAACGGTGTTGTAGTCGGTGGTATCGGTCGGAGTGAAGGTGACGCCCTCCGGATCCGCACCCGCGGTGGGAGCTGTCGTCGGGTTGGTCCAGGCGAACGTGCCGGCAACGGAACCCTTGCCGCCCGTCAGCACCGACGAGGCCAGAGTCTGGCCGTAGACGATAGAGCTGGCTGTCGGCAAGGTCGTAATCGTCGGCGTGGTCTTGTTGCCTACGGTAACCGTGACATTAGCAGTTGCCGTGTTGTAGTCGGTGGTATCGGTAGGCGTAAAGGTCACGCTCTCCGGATCCGCACCCGCTACGGGAATCGTCCCCGGCGCGGTCCAGGCGAAAGTGCCGGGAACGGTAGTGGCGCCTGCGGAGGCGGTACCACCCGTCAGCACCGACGCGGACAGCGCCTGGCCGACAGAAAGGGCGGCGGCTGTCGGCAAGACCGTTACCGTCGGTGTGGCCTTATTCACCGTAACTGTGACTGTGCCGGCAACCGTGTCGTAAAGGGTCGTATTGGTGGGTGTGAAGGTGATGCTCTCTGAAGGCGTGCCTGCGCCGGGAGCTATGGTTGGGGTGGTCCAGGCGAATGTGCCGGCAACGGAAGCCGTGCCGCCGGTCAGCGCCGACGAGGTCAGAGTCTGGCCGTAGGTAATGGCGCCGGCTGTCGGCAAGGTCGTAATCGTCGGGGTCGTCTTGTTGTTCACCGTAACCGAAACCGTACCGGCAACGGTGTTGTAATCGGTCGCATCGGTGGGCGTAAAGGTCACGCTTTCCGAAGTGGTCCCCAAAGCGGGAGCGGTCGTCGGCGTGGTCCAGGCGAATGTGCCGGGAACGGAAGCCGTGCCGCCGGCCAGCCCGGACGAGGCCAGGGTTTGGCCGACGGAGATGGCGGCGGCTGTCGGCCAGACCGTCACCGTCGGGGTCGCCTTGTTCACCGTAACCGTGACCGTACCGGTCGCCGTGTTGTAGTCGGTGGTATCGGAGGGCGTAAAGGTTACGCTCTCTGAAGGCGTGCCCGCGCCAGGAACTGTCGACGGCGTGGTCCAG
>CAWBIG010000060.1:0-9920 GCA_963788435.1 uncultured Acidobacteriota bacterium
GATCGACGAAGTGGATCCGCTCACTGGCGAGACGGTGAAGACCTTGTGGGTAAAGGGTTCGGGCGGCGACCTGGGCAGCATCAAGCGCTCGGGCTTTGCCACGCTTTACCAGGACAAGCTGCTGGCCCTGGAAAAGCTGTATGGGGGCGAGGAGACGGAAGACGACATGGTTGCGATGTATGCACTGTGCGCCTTCCGCAACAACCCGGTTGCGGCGTCGATTGACACGTCGCTGCACGGGTTTCTGCCGTTTCCGCACGTGGATCACCTGCATCCCGACTGGGGCATTGCGCTGGCGGCGTCGGGCAACGGCAAAGCGCGAATGGATCAATTCAACGAGGAATTCGCGCACAGGCTGGTGTGGCTGCCGTGGCAGCGGCCGGGTTTTGAACTGGCCCTGATGATGAAGCGCGCGGTGGAGCAGAATGCCAACTGCGACGGTATTGTGCTGGGTGGGCATGGGCTGTTCACATGGGGCGAGACGCAGCGCCAGTGCTACGCGAGCACCCTCACCGTTATCGACGAGCTGGGCCAGTTCATCGCCGAGCATGGACGGCGCAAGGGGACGGTGCGTTTCGGCGGCTCGGCGGTGAATGCGCGCTCCGACCGGCACGAAATCGCCATCGAAATCCTACCGTATCTTCGCGGGCGCGTGAGCACGCAGCGCCGGTGGATTGCCGGCTACAGCGATGCGGAGGATGTGCTCCAGTTCGTCAATTCGAAAGACGGCAGGGATCTGGCTTTCCTGGGCACCAGCTGCCCCGATCACTTCATCCGCACCAAGATCCGGCCGATGTTGGTTCCCTGGAACGAGGGCGAGGACGTTGGCGCGCTGAAGCGGGCGATTGATGTTTCGCTTGAGGAGTATCGCGAGCAGTACGCGGAGTATTACAAGAAGCATGCGACGGCGGATTCGCCGGCGATGCGCGATACCAACCCGGCGGTGGTTCTCATTCCCGGCCTGGGCATGTTCAGCTTCGGCAAGAACCGGACCGAGGCGAGAATCATCGGCGAGTTCTACACCAATGCGATTCACGTGATGGAAGGCGCGAGCTTGCTGGCTGGGGATGCGCCGCTGACCGGCGCATTGCCGCAATGCGCCCAGAAGATGGACCCGGCCAGCTTTCGCGTGTTCAGGAATTACGTTGCGCTGCCGGCGCTGGAAGCATTTCGCATCGAGTACTGGCTGCTGGAAGAGGCAAAAATTCGCCGCCAGCCGGCGGAGAAGGAGTTGAGCCGGCAGATCGCGCTCATCGTGGGCGGAGGCAGCGGCATTGGACGCGAGGTGGCCCGGCTGGCTGCCGAACGCGGCGCGCACGTGATGATCGCCGATCGCGATGCAGCCGCGGGGCGCCAGGTGGCGGAGGAACTTGGCTCCGTCACCTCAAAGGAGTTTGTGCGATCGGTTGAAGTAGACATTCGCAATCGCGGCGCCATCACCCAGGCTATCAAGGAGACCATCGGGGCATTCGGCGGCGTAGATATTCTGATCAATACCGCGGCCATTTTCCCATCGTCGAAGGACGGAGCGATCAGCGACGCGATGTGGGGCGTGACGCTGGAGCTGAATGTGACGGCGAACTACATTCTGGCCGACGAGGCAGCAAAGGTGTTCGCGGAGCAGGGGCTGGAGGCGTCCATCGTGCTGACCAGCTCAGCCAATGCCGCGGTGCCCAAGCGCGGAAGCGAAGCCTACGACGTGAGCAAGGCCGCGCTGAGTCATCTTGTTCGCGAGCTGGCCGTGGGCCTGGCGCCGCGGGTGCGGGTGAACGGAATTTGTCCGGCCACGGTGGTGAAGGGCTCGACAATGTTTCCGCGCGACCGCGTGCGAAATTCGCTAACGAAATACGGGATTGCTTTCGATGACGCAATGAGCGACGACGAGCTGCGCAACCGGCTGGCCGCGTTCTACGCGCAGCGCACGCTGACGCACCAGCCCATAGACCCGGCCGATTGTGCGGAGGCCATTTTGTTCCTTGCGAGCAACCGCTCGCGCTGCACAACGGGGCACCTGTTCCCCGTGGATGGAGGCTTACCCGAAGCGTTCCTGCGCTAGATCTGGTGAAACTTCGCGCACAACGCATCAGAATGGGATATCGTCGTCGGAAATCTCGGCCGATTGCGCTACGTCATCCTGTCCGGCGGGAGGACGCTGGTCAAAGTTGCCCGATGCGCCTGACTGGCGCGAATACCCTCCGGCACCCGCTCCGCCATCTTCGCGCGCGGAAAGCAGCGAGAGGTCGCTGGCGACGATTTCAGTGCGGTAGTGCTTGATGGCGGGGTGTTCTTTGTCATCCCAGTTGCGCGTGGTCAGGCGGCCTTCAATAAACAGTTTGTGTCCCTTTTTCACGTATTTCTCGACAATGTCTGCCAGCCGGTCATAGGCAACGATATAGTGCCACTCGGTGCGCTCCTGCCAGTTGCCTTGCGGATCCTTCTGGTTAAAGCTGGTAGCCATACTGAAGTTGGCCACCTTAATGCCGCCGCCGGTTGAACGGATTTCCGGATCCTTGCCCACGTTTCCCAGAAGAAAAACCTTGTTTACGCTCTTCGCCATGCTTGTGCTCTCTCTTGTCCGCTGCTAATTCTTGCTGTCACTGCTAAAACTGGCTGTCACAATCGCGTACCCCCGTGCCAAAACTGGTTGTCACAATCGTGTACCCCCCTGCTAATTCTCGCTGTCACAAAACACAACGTGAGGGGCTTCCCAGCCCGGCCAGTGACCTGAGCGGACACTCCCTTCATTGAATTCCTTACGGTATCCGAAAGTATAAATGTTTAGAGCACCTTCCCCCAGCCGTTCGATCCCCAGTGGAACTGGATAATTGTTTTGCCTACTGAGTAAATACCCCCCAACTGTGTAAATATTCTGCCTGCTGACTCTGGAGCACAGGCCGAGTGTGCTCAAAGACCTCTGTGCGGTAGAAAGATGTCCCGAATGCCGTCGCTACACGGCAAACCTACCCCGTCATAGGTTGGATAACACGTGATTCCGATGCGAAACAGTTTTGAGAATTGCTGGCGCGATTGTCAAAACAAGCAAGCATTTGCCAAACGGCAAGGATTTGCCTGTTTCCAAAAGTTGTAGATCGTTTTTTGATGACATCAAAATCCGAAACCCTCCAAAGTTGAGGCTCAAATCGTTTAGTTTTAGCCACTTGTGGACTTTTAGAGCGTCTCTAGAAATTGGGCCGGCATCCCGGAAAGTAGAGCTGATCAGACCAGGTGTATGTGTTCGTGTCACGATTCTTCCATCTCTCCGCACGCAGTGATTGCACACCGACGGGTACAGAATACTTCACCATGCCTCGATCAGACAGTTCGGGGTGGCTGACGCCGGATCAGTAACCCGGACGTTCAGACACCCGGACGTTCAGCGCTTGTGATCCCTATCGCGAACTGATCGAACTGGAGTTCGGACGCGGCCGCAACGGCATGGGTACGGTCTTCAAAGCTCTCATGTGACCGGAGTTCAGAGAGGCAGACATCTCAAGCGCGTCCCCGACCGACAAGACTTACCGCTCTACAGTTCCGCTGCCGGGCGCCCAGATATGCAACTGAGAACTGCGAACTGAATGCGGTGCAGATTGCCCGCCCGGCCGCGAACTCCACTCGTGTTCCGCGATCGCTTGGGGATACATCGTTTTGCCCACCGCGTCTTGGGCCGCCTCGACCACCCATTCCGGGGCAGACGCGAGTACATCCGAAGGCCGTTGATCATCCAGAAAGCTGTTCAAGCCAATAAACCAGGCGGCCAGCCCCCACGAGTTTTGGCGATTGAGGATCCGGCTTAGAATCCGGATCACGTCGGCGACGACCGGATAGGGCCGGCATCCCTCGGTCGGATTCAGCGCGAACAGGGTGAAGTAATCGTCGCCCTCGTGCCTGACCGAAAGTATCTGGCCATCGGCTGCCCACTGACCGAGATCGCGGCGTATATCGTTGGTACCGCGGCCCGCCAAGGTGGCCAATTGGCCTGCCGTACGCATTTCGCCAAGCACCACCCGCCGCATCTCCTCCTGCATCGCGGCCAATATTACCTGGCCCCGCTCAGTGGACGTGGTGTTCGTGTCCGGTTTCATAAGCCTCCTTAGGGCGCCCCAGCGGTTTGGGGTCGAAATGTGCGATATCAAGACCGCACAGCCTCCGACACCGCAATGCGTGAAGTGCCATCAGTGCCCCGCGGCCCACGCGTCGAGAATTTTGCGAACTTCGTACATTCCGATCACACCGGTGTGGATCAGGTAGTCGATGGGAACCGCTCCGCCGAACAGGGGGCTATTGTTTAGAGTGGTCATCCAGTAATCTCCGTGATCCCCGAAGTAGGTGTGCAAGGCCTTGTATATGCCCACCAGCAGGGAAATGCGCGTAATCGTGTCCTGGCAGAGGACGCGCTTATTGGGGTTGCGTCTCCACGCATGCAGCGTAGAGGGGGCGATCCCGCCGAGAAGACCGCGCATCTGATTGTCGTCGAGGCTCCACTCCTTGGCGATGTTGAAGAAGCCGCGGAGTGCGGTCGGTGACAGGGCGCGGCGAGTTTCCGGCGTCGACAGAACGACCAGTTTATCTGGGGTTGCGGATTTGATCACCCGGCGCTCACTCACGCGTTTTCTCGAGGTAACGCTGATCTCCTCACGAATGCCCTCCTCCTTGAGCCAGTTGTCCGCTGAGAAGCCGCTATTTCTCGGTTTCACGCCTCGTCATTCGTACGACGTCGCATCGCGATTCGAGAAGTTCAAGGACAAGGGGATCCTGTTCCCGTTCTTATCGCCTGAATAGCAGGCGCTCAATCCGATTTCCACTGATTGGCGAATTCTGCCTGCTCGTTCGCGACCAATCCATGGTCGCGAACGATAGTGAATTCATTCAGCCGATAACCGAGGTGGACAAAACAAAATCGTCTCGGATCGTTCCTATGGAAATCAGATCCGCCCGAGGAGACCTCGATGCGATCTCCAAGGTGATGTTTCGAGATAAGAAGAGCGCACTGAACGGCCAGATCGTATGGCTTGAAAGCCGTCTTGCAGCAATAGAAATATAGACCATCCTCATCAGGCTGTCGGAAGGCTGTGGGAACAAGCCGCGGGAGATTGAACGATTCGCAATCGCATCTCCCATTGCAGGTACGGTGTTTCAGTTCAACGAAAAGAGGATTCGAGCTTTGGATCCCATCTCGTGAGCTTCCGATTCCGTTTCCAGTCGCGCAGGGAAACGGGATGTAGATGTCGGGATTGTCCGGGTGTCCACACTTTCGAACTCCATTGAAGGTAATTGCGGAATGGTCAATTTGCGGAACGCCGTCGCCATGTGCTCCGGCAAGTCGGACGCCCACATCCTCCAATGGAAGAATCAGGCGCTCGAAATCCAGCACGATTCCGTCATACACGCTTCTTTCGATCTCATCCGCACGGCGCCAGTAGTGGTTGTAGCCCATAATCTCCTCCGCGAGGCCCGAAGCACTACCTGAGAAGCACAATTGAAGGTAGAACGAATCAGCTTGTGAAGACCGTGAGTGTCAGACATGACGATTCATCTGGATTCTTTCTTCGGTTCAATCCAGGAAGGCGATCTGCGGAGCGTGCTTCGCAAACCTTTCCTGGTTCATGAACACCCGATGCCAGCACCAGAGACGGATCGTCTTGTGATCGGGGTGCCGGATGTCGCCACGCGCGTAGACTTCAGCGTCGCGCACCATGCGCGACCAACGGAAATGCTGCGCGTCAGGGTTTCGAGAGATCAGTTTTTCGTGCTCGCTGAGGTCAATGCCCTTCGGATACCGGCTGCAGACCATCACAGTCGTGCCGCCCTTTCTCATCATCTCGGCACATACGTGCGGTTTACTGCCGCCTCCTCGACTGAGCGGCTCCCTGCGCAGGATCACTGCGTTCTTGTCTTCCATTGTGGGTTCCGGAATGAAAAACCATTCGCCTTGCCGGATTACCTCGCGCCCATCGGCCTCCGGAGGGCGCAGGCTGGCAATCGCCGTTCGCACATCACGGATTCCGTCGCCCGGCACGGCCGCAGCAAACCAGTGGCGTTCATCGCGCCCAAGCAGAAACTTGTGCTTTTCCCACCCTTCGCGAACCATCAGCACCAGGTGATGCGAAAGCGGCTGCACATCGAGAATCTCGATTGCCACCTCGCCGTCACACCCGATGACGAATAGTTCGCCGGAATGGTCCCTGTCTACATCGATTGCGATCCTCGTCCGTTGCCATCGGAGAGACCCACGCACATCAACGCGCGCACCCATGCGGGCAAAGTGCCGGGATAGATACTCCTTGGTCGTCATACATTACCCCTTCGTAGCAGGCGCCCGTGCGGCGCCCTGTGCGGCCTTTCGGATCCGGAGTCGGTTCGATCACGCTAGGCCGGATCGCCCTGATGCGAATCGCCCGCGCATTGGCTTCGACAAGATCATGCTGCGGTGCGCAGTTCGTCTAGCTAACTTTACGAGATATTGCCTTCGACAAGATGTCGTAAGGGCCGCAGGAATGTGCCGAATCCTGCACATTCGGAGTAATGAGCGTCTCTTCTGTCGCCGGAAAGCGTGGGATCATCATCCCAACGACTAATGCACGCGATGGTCTACCACGTTCGGTGCGTGGGGGCGATCTCGGATGCGCGAAGGAGTGACATGTGTTTGTGGCGGAGTTCTCCAGCATTAGCCGGCTCCTTGATTGACCACTGGGGAGGAGTCCATCAGTCGTTTAGCCTCGATGGACCTTCCCGGAGTTGCCCATGAGCTCACCGCGACCGGATTGCGTGGATTCGCGCGGATTGCAGGTAGTCGAATGCCAGTACCAGGCGAGGGTCAGAAGGACACGATATGAGGTTGCAAATGAGATCTTCCAATCTGCCCCTGGTCTTCATCTACAGCATCTGCCTTCTTTTCGTGGGTTGCGCGATAGGAATGCACTGGCACGGGTCGCCGGCGACGGCGCTTTGCGTAGCGATTCTGGGCGCAGCGCTGTTCGTTCTTCACGATCTGGTGATGATTCTGATGTGGTTCAGCGCGACCGCGATCTGGACCCAAATGGTAGCCAAAAGCGGCAAGTAGCGCTTGCCCTCGACCGCTGTACGTTAGCACTTTAGAAGGAGGCAGGATGAAGTTGGCAGAAGCACTTGCAGAGCGGAGCGACTGTCAGAAACGGCTCGACGAGATCAAAGACCGGCTGAATGGCTCGGCACGGATTCAAGAGGGCGAACAGCCGGCTGAAGATCCCGCAGAGCTGCTGTCGGAAGCGGATCGGATCTATGCGCGGTTGCTGGAACTCATCCGGTCCATCAATCGCACCAATTCACAGACGGCGTTCGATAGTGAGCATGCGATTTCGGATGTTCTAGCCGAGCGCGAGGTAATGAACAAACGCCGGGAGTTTCTCTCGGGCGTCGCCGGCTCGGCCACATCGCGCTGGGACCGCTACTCGAAGTCTGAGGTGCGGTATGTCATCACGCTGCCCGTCGGCAAATTGCGCTCCGAGGCGGATCAGCTCGCCAAGCGCTATCGCGAGCTTGATCTTCGGATTCAGGAGCTCAATTGGAAGACGGAATTGATCTGAGCGGTTGGTAATTCTTGTTGGCAGCGAGCACAAAACGAACATGGACGCGAATCCAAACATGGGGTTGACGACCCAAGTTACAGCGTACGCAGTGTATCGAGTACCTGAGTACATGGCACCTGTGATTGTCACTACCGCGTGCTGGGCAAACGAGAATGAGGGTGGGACAGGGGACGCTCAGATTCACCAACAATGGCGAAGAGGAGGTGATGACGTATAGGAGTGCCGACTCCTGGACGAGAGCAGGAGAGCGGGGGTTCAAATCCCTCCTGAGCAGGCGACGGCCTGTTCGGTAGCTCAGTTGGTAGAGCCCTGCGAGGGCCGGGAATGAGGGTTCGAGTCCCTCTGGAAACCGCGCGGCCATCATCTAATTGGTAGGACCCGGACAAAACCTTCGCGTTTGAAGTCACGGCGCAATGGACAACGCATCGATTGCATGAAGAGACGGAGACCCGGATCTCTGGATCCGCGTGACTGATGTGTTGGAATCAGTGCCCAAATTCGGCCACCAGAACGATGTCCACGACTCTGTCCGAGACGTTTGGCCGTCTCTGCCGCTGCCTCGTAATTGGCGAGCAAACGCTATTCAATGCATTGACAGCTCGAGAGAGCTGGGAAGGGAGAGCCATGGGAGTGGCCGATGACATCATTTGCAACAGCCATTTGTTCGGTAGCCACAAGGGCGAGAGACACCAGACGCAGAGTCTGGGTTCAATCCTCCCGGGTTCAAACTATGAAATCACTCCTTCCGGGCGGTTGGAACTGTTGGAGTGCACGTATGAGGATCGCAGCGATCCGAGCCGTAAGGGCATCGCACGGCTCTTTGGGGCCATGACACCGGTTTTCACGGGCCCACGGAGAGATACGGACTACCACGGTTTTGTTGATCTTTGGCCTTTGGGCCGCGCCAAGTTCACAGATGGCACACTTGTCGCGTTTGAGCCGGAGGTGAATGGGTCGGCCGAACCGGGCCTCGCCTCAAATGAAATCGCCCAGGCCCTGCAGCTGAATTCAACTGGGTCCAACCTCGAACTACAGTGCAGCATGACCGTCGTGATCAACGATTCGCGCCGGCGGGAGCCGAAAGTCATTCCATTCCTCGATCAACTCGAAAGGGCCGGTCGCATCCTCGATCACGCTTCCCAGCAGGAATGGATTGATGATGCAGAGAGCCGTTTGCGCGATCTTCTTTCGCGCATAGATCCTGGGCCGACGATTCTTCGCTATTCTCTTGTCCGCATAGACGATGGGCTAATCCTCTATACCGTCACAGCCAATGAGGTTGGCAGACGGGAGGTCGGCCTGCTTTCAGCCGGCGAATGGCCTTGCTGGGGTGAAAGCGTCGAAGCTGTGCCAGAGTTTGACAGGACGCAGGTTGTATTCGACGCGGTGTCCCGACACGAGTGGGCTCGTCGATGGGACATGGGTCTGCAGCAGCATCGAATGCAGGCCGAACACGGAATCTTCGCATAGACGATCGTCTCAAGGGCGGCGGGAGGCCCTGGAGCACATAACCAGTTGGCCTTGTCGAGTTCACTCAACGGCCCGGCACCGGTTCCGAACACCAGATCTCAGCGCGTAAACACAAGCGCGAAAACTTAACCCGCTCTAATACACGAGGGTAAAGCCAAAACCCGGCAGGGGAAATTGACATGCGCGCACTGGTGATTTCGGACATTCACTCAAATCTTCAGGCACTCGAAGCTGTTCTGGCCGCTGCGCCAGAGCACGACGTGGTGTGGAACCTTGGCGATATTGTTGGCTACGGTGCGAATCCCAACGAAGTGGTTGAGCTGGCCAGAAGCCTCGGCGGGATCGTCGTACGAGGCAACCATGACAGGGCCTGCGGTGGAATTATGGCATTCAGCGAATTGCGCGACTTCAGTTCGCTCGCGGCTTCTGCAGTTCGTTGGACGCAAGGCGTTCTCACTGAGGAGAACACAGAATGGCTGGCAAAGCTGCCTCGCGGGCCCGTCTGGCCAATACGACGCAAAGTTCAGTGTGTCCACGGAGCCCCGTACGATGAGGACGAATACATCTTCTTGAAAGAAGACGCTTGGGCTGCTTTGTTTGGTAGCCGCCGGTCTAAGATCACTTTCTATGGCCATACCCATAGGCAAGTTGGCTGGTACCTGCATGGGCAGGAAACGAACCCTTTGAAAGCTCATTATCGATCGGGAGTTGGCGCGGTCCAGTTCGAGCTGCCTTTACACGGTGACGAATGGTATCTCCTGAATCCGGGTTCAGTCGGCCAACCTCGCGATGGGGACTGGCGCGCGGCGTTCGCGCTCTACGACGATGTGAAATCGCTCTTCACCTGGCACCGCGTTCCCTACAAAGTGAGAACGGCGCAACGGA
>CAWBIG010000061.1:0-6512 GCA_963788435.1 uncultured Acidobacteriota bacterium
ATCGACGCAATCGGGCGCAAATTCGGCGCGCAGGCGGTGGTGGTGGCTATCGACGCCCGGCGCGACACCGATGCGGAAGATCCCGTGCGCGATGCCCAAGTGTACGTCAAAGGAGGGCGCGTGTCTGCCGGCCGCCGCGTGGTGGAATGGGCACGTGAAGCAGAATCGCGAGGCGCGGGCGAGATCCTGCTCACGTCAATGGACTCCGATGGTACGCGCGCCGGCTTTGACTGCGAATTGACGCGGGCGGTGAGCAAAGCCGTGAGCATTCCCGTGATTGCTTCGGGAGGTGCAGGAACGGTGCAGCATTTTGTTGATGTGTTCCAGCATGGATGCGCCGACGCTGCGCTTGCCGCCAGTATTTTTCATTTCGGCGCCTCCAGCGCGCGCGCCCTCAAGGAGCAGCTCCAGGCCGCGGACGTTCCGGTGAGGCTGCCATGCTGATTCCTTCGATCGACCTGCTTGGCGGGAGGATTGTTCAACTGGTCAAGGGCGAGAAGTTGCGCCTTGCTTTTGATGATTTCGAGTATTGGATCGAGAAGTTCTCCTCATTTCCGCTGGTGCAGCTTATCGACCTGGATGCAGCCATGCGCCAGGCAGAGAACTCCGCGCTGGTTGCCGGAATCTGCAAACGTTTGCCATGCCAGGTGGGCGGAGGCATCGGTTCCATTGACAGGGCGCAAGAGGTGCTCGCCTCGGGCGCACGACGCGTGATTGTGGGGTCGTCGTTCTTTACAGAGGATGGCGTCCGTACGGCTTTCGCAGCGGAGTTGGCTGACGCAGTTGGCACGGAGAAGGTGGTGGCGGGAATCGACACCAGAAGCGGGCGAATCGCAGTGAAGGGATGGAAAGTCCAAGTCGAAATGACTCCCGATAACGCGATCCCGCAATTGGAGCCGTATGTCTCGGCGTTTCTCTACACCCACGTCGACACGGAGGGTACCATGAGCGGATTCCCGCGGGAGGCGGCTGTCCGGCTGCGCGAGCTCACGCAGCGGCAGCTCATCGTAGCCGGGGGAATTCGCAGCCGCGAAGAGGTGGACGCGCTCGATGCTCTGGGCGTCGACGCGGTTGTGGGCATGGCGCTCTATAGCGAAGAAATGTCGGTGTGATCGCGCCGGCAAGCGGGATGCGCATGTTGCGGCAAGCTGGCGAACCCTGTCGGATATCCTGAAAGGGGGAACGTGCGGGCGCGAAAGGAGTGGCATGGGCACGACAAAAATGAGTGGCATCCGGCTGGCTCGCCGCCTTGATGAGGTGGGATTCTCAGACATTGTCCAGGTGCGAAACAAGGTGATGGCCATGCGTGGGGAGGGAATCCAGGTTTACCCGCTGCATGGCGGGGAGCCGTTCTTTGAAACGCCGGATAAGATCAAGTTTGCCGCGGTGAAAGCGCTGGTACAGAACCAGACTCACTATGCGCCGTCGTCGGGGATTCTTCCGCTCCGCCAGGCGCTGATGGAGAAGCTGGCCACCAAGAATGCGATCCATGTGACGACGGACGAGGTGTTAGTCACCGCGGGCGGATCCCAGGGCCTCTATGCCGCGTTTCAAAGCGTGCTGGATCCAGGCGACGATGCGCTGGTCTTTTCGCCCTACTGGACGCCGATCGGCGACCTGGTCAGGGGCGCGCAGGCCCGGCCCTTGCTGGTGCCCAGCGTGACTGCGCGGCGCAACGGGATTCGCAACACTCTGGAGCAGTTTTCCACGCCGCGCGTTCGCGCCATTTACTACAACACCCCTCAGAACCCCAGCGGCCTTGTCTTCACTCGCGGAGAAGCGGAGGAAGTGGCTTCCTTCGCGCGCGAACGCGACCTGATCGTGATTGCCGACGAGGCCTACGAAGACCTGGTCTACGACGGCGCGCACGTTTCCATCGCCTCGCTGCCAGGCATGGCCGAACGAACAATAACCTCTTTCACCTTTTCAAAGACCTACGCGATGACGGGATGGCGCGCTGGATACGCGGTGGCCAAAGAGCCGTTCATGACCGCACTGCGCAAGATCGTGCTCTACTCTACCAACGGCGTGGCCACGCCGGTTCAGTTTGCCATGCTGGAGGCGCTCGGCACGCCTGAGGCGCAGATCGACGCACGCCGCGAGGAGTACAGGAAACGGCGCGATCTGTTGGTGGCAGGCCTGAATTCGGTTGGCCTCCATTGCGAGATTCCGGCCGGCGCGTTCTATGCGTTTCCAGAGGTGGAGAAGATCGATAAGAACAGCCGCACCGCGGCCCAGATTCTTCTAGAAAAGGCGCATATCGCTACCGTCCCCGGAGTAGTCTTCGGAGCGCAGGGCGAGGGCCACCTTCGCTTCGGGTACGCCATTTCGACCGAAGAGATTGAAGGCTGCGTGGAGTCGTTGCGAAGGTTTCTCGGCTGAGTCAGCACGGGCGCCTGGCCAAATTGATTTTCGCAGGTTCGTTAACGTTGATCACGGAAACGCAATCGTCATGAAGAGAATTCGCGTGGGATATCCGGCAATTCTGGAGGCGGAGGCTCGGAGCGCTCTGCCGCCCGAAGTGGAACTCGTGCCCCTCGAAGACGGGTTGGACCACGAGGTCGAGCTCGAGGTGTGGATCCCCGACCCCTATCAGACGCGGGCGCGGCGCATGTGGCCGCTGCTCCGCGGCGTGCGGCTGGTGCTTTCCCTGATGGCAGGCACGGAATGGATTCCAGCGACCGTCGGTCCGCATGTGACCATCTGCAACGCGCATGGCGCGCACAACATCTCCACCGCCGAATGGACGGTCTCCGCCATTCTCGCCATGCTCAAGCAGTTTCCACTTTTTCTCGACATTCAGCACTCGGCAAACTGGCGGCGGCGCAAGGAAGCCGCTGAGGAATATGCGCGGATGATCGGCGACACGCGGCCGCATCATCCCGATGTGATGCTGGAGGAATTAACCGAAAAAACCGTGTTGCTGGTGGGTTACGGAGCGATCGGGCAGGAAATCGAGCGGATGCTCACGCCGTTCCATGTCGAGCTGATCCGCGTGGCCCGTAGCTCGCGCGCCGCTCCGCGAGTGCATCCGGTGAGCGAGCTGGATAGCCTGGTGCCGCAGGCCGAGGTGGTCATTCTCATCCTGCCCTTGACGGATGAATCGCGGGGCCTGATCGGCGCGCGACAATTTGGGCTGATGCGGCAGGGAGCGCTGGTGGTGAACTCAGCGCGCGGCGCAATTATCCAGACGGACGCCTTGGTGAACGCACTGAATGAAGGCAAGGTCCGCGCCGCGCTCGATGTGACGGACCCCGAACCGCTGCCGCCGGAGCATCCATTATGGCGTTGCCCCAACCTTCTCATCACGCCGCATGTGGCGGGTTCGAGCCCGCAGTTTGCAAGGCGTGCGTTCGCGGTTGCGGCCGCGGAGTTGCGACGGTATCTCAACGGCGAACCCTTGCACAACGCGGTTCAACTTTCAAGCTGAAGTTCTTTCGGCGCCTTTTGCCATTCCCACAGACCAACTATGGCGAGGCCGACCAGGAACGCGTAGAGGACTGCGGTCAACCAGAGATTCTTGTAAATATACTCGCCCACGTAGAGCACATCCACGACGATCCAAAGCCACCAGTTGGCGATATTCCTGCGCGCCTGCCACCAGCTTGCGACCAGGCTGAAGCAGGCAAGCGAAGCGTCCAGATAGGGCAACGCCGCATGAAGGCGTTTTGTGAATGCTGCCAGCAGGAACGTTCCCGCAATCCCCAAGATCATGGCGACGGTTGCGTTTGCAATGGACAATGGCGCAACGCGAACTTCGCCCTCCTGCTTGACGCCCTGCGTCCAGTTCCACCAGCCATAGATGGTGAATGCAACGAAGAAAGCCTGGAGGAGTGCGTCCGACAGCAGCCTTGCATGGTAAAAGACGACGAGATAGAGGATGTCTGCCGCCAGCGTAATGGGCCAGCAGAGCAGGTTGCGGCGGGTGGTGAGCCAGATGCCGAGAAGCGTGGTCGTCCATCCTGCAACCTCGATCCAGTTTGCGGCGAGGTAATGCGCGAGCGCGTGGAGCATCATGCTTCACTCTCCTTATGGACTCGTTCGTGTCGCATTGCCCAGGCGCGCAATGAATCGAGCACCGCTGCGCCGGGCCCTCGCCACCATTGCGCATGGCTTACGAGGTATCCCTCGCATGCCATGTAGGCCTTTTCCTCCGAATCGAGCGCGCTCAGGAAGTAATCGGTTTCCGATAACGCGAATTCCGCGTGGCACAGAGCCGTCATGGGCGCAAGCGCCGAAGCCTCGTTCGACGAGAGCGGCCGCACACTTTCATATCCCTCCAGGAGCGCCCAGAGGTGATCGTAGTGGACTGGAACATTAGCCGGCCGCGCGCGATCATTGACCAGCACCAGCCACTCGACAATGTTGCGTTCAATTGCATGAGCAAGGTCATGCACCGCGTTGGTCCTGTCGCACAGGCCGAAATCGACCACCGCCGTCGCCTGCGCATCTGCACCTGCGTCATTCCAGAACAGGTTCGATGCATGGAAATCATTGTGCGTCCACAGGGGCGCGAGGTGCGGCAAGTGCGGGGCCAGTTCCTGATGGAACGGCGCTAACAGCGCCAGCGCATCCTGCGCGCAGGAGCGCCGCGCCAGGTACGCACAGAGATGGGGCCGGACAGCGATGTACTGCTCCATCGCCGCAGCCGGATCGCCGGCGGCGTAGATGGTGAATCCCGCAACCAGTGGCCGTCCAGCGCGCGGCGGTGCATCGTATCCTTTCGCCGCCAGATGCAGCCTGGCCATCATCTCACCGGCCGAGCGGGCGTGGTTCGCCGTGCGAAAGGGCGTCCATGAGATTGCGTCCTCGTAGAGATCGATACCGGTGGCGATTTCGTGAACCTCGTAGGTCCAATCATCGATCTCGTATGAAGTCTCGCCCCTTCTTCCCGGAATTACCCGAGGGACCGGCGCGTCATGATTCTTCAGGTGCGCCATGAATCGATGTTCTTCGCCTAATCCCCCCGCGTCGCGCACCAGGCGCGCATGGCGCTTGACGAACACATTTTCGTTGCGCGTGCCGACCATGCCGGCTGCCGACAGCGGCCGCGGGCTGGCGCTCAGAATCTCGAATGGTTGATAGAATCCGTCGTACGCTTCGAGCACATGCCGCACTTCGTCATGCGTCAGCGCCGGCCAGTCCGGCGCCACCAGCGTGCCGTCCAGTCCATGTGCTCTTATAGTCTCGCGCACCGTCATTTCTCTGATCCTGCAAGCGTCAAAACGCGTAATGCGCGGAGAGCCGCACGGTTGTGGGCGCGCCTAAGTGGATGAACGTATCGCCGTAGGAAGCGCCCGTATCTTTCCAATACCGCTTGTCGGTGATGTTATCGGCATATAACCGGAATGTAACTCGCCCCTGTTCTCCTCCGGGCGTGTAGCGCGCGCCAAGGTTGAACAGGTTGTATCCCGCCACGCTCACCGCGTCATCGCGAGTCGCTTCCTTGCGAGCCGTGTAACTCCATCCGGGCATCAAGCGGAAGCCGACGAGGTGGGGCAGCGCGATATCAGCAAAGAAGGCGGTGCGCACCCGCGGAACGTTGATGACCTGCTTCGAGTCAAACGCCGGCGTTCCAGTATTGCTGGAATAGATTACAAGACGCCCCAGTGAAATTCCGCCGCGCCCACAGTTTGAAGCGGAAGCTTCTTGCCGGCCCTGACGACGGGCGGGGTTGACAGGCAAACCGCCAGAGGGCGAACTGGGCTTCTTGTTCTTGTAGGAGATAGGCCGTTGGCCGCCCTAGGCGGCTTGTCAAAGACGCGGCCGGCGACGATGCTGGCCGCGGAGCTTGATGTACTCGGCATTGGCCCAGACCAGCGGATTGGCGGAGCCGGTGGGACGCCCGAAGAACAAATCTCTCGCTCCGGGATGTCGCCGGCATCCCTAACTGCTCGGGAATCAGTCCTCCTGCGTCTGCAAAAGACTCCATTGCCCGCATCAATCGCAGGGCCTCGTCGAAATGGCCCGCCGCCAATTCGGAACCTCGCCCCGTTCCCCGGTGAGCAGCGGCCATGCCCGGCCGATTCCCTTTCCATCGAAGGGAGAGCCGTCTTCATGCCTCCCGCCGTATCCGTCCCGATTGTAGCGATGCCAGGCGGGACCGCGGGGAGTCTCGATCTTGAGCAAGGCGTCAATAACCCGGATCGTGTTCAGGATCCTCGGATCATCGGGGGCGCGGATCCCGAACCGCACGAGCATGAGGGCATCCGGACTTACGATGGAAACCGCCGGCAAGGAACCCCCCGTCTCGCGATTGCCAAGCTGGATCTGCCCCCCAAGCGGGGAGGCCGCAGGATCTCGCGGCATCGGCGCAACGCGGACATAATAGCCCCCCACGCCGGAGCGTCGCGCCAATTCGGTATCCCTGGCGTAGAGCCACCCGTCAAGACTTTCGTTCCAGGCGTCGGCCGTTTCACGGAGGTGGCAAGCGATCTGGGGCTCGCCGTTCAGTTCCGCCAGGTCGGCCGCGGCCAAGAGACCGGTGATTTCGGCGGCGATGGTCGAGATCG
>CAWBIG010000062.1:0-21433 GCA_963788435.1 uncultured Acidobacteriota bacterium
TCCTCCCCACCCTTACTCACTGGTCTCATCTCTCTTCCCAGCCATCTTCGTCGGCTGACTTCCCCAACCCATTTCTGTCGCCGGTCGCCCGGTCACATGGCTTTCGCCATGCTTCTGGTACTTTTCAGCCGTCCGACTACTGACAGTGGCATCGCTCGCCATTTCGCTCACGCTTATAGGTCTGCTTACTCCGGTGCCACCCGGAGACCCTGTCAGTCCTCCTGAGGTCACGCACTGTTCTTCCGTACCGTGCCGTCCGCAAACACCTTGGTGCGGTGGGTGAATGAGAACGCCTTCGCCTCCATAGTGCAGGCTCGACCTTGTCCCACCTTTGGCCGACCGGTTCATCGGCGGGGCAGCCCCCATCGATTACGGCCCGGTACTTCTCCTCATGCCCTTCGGATTCCACCTCGCGATGGACACCCTGCCCTCCGCAGTGCCAATCTCGCGCTGCGGCCAGCGAGTCGTTACTCCCGCTTTTGGATATGGCACCCCTCATCTGAGTGCCAGAGGGACTTCAACCCTCCTGAACAATGTGCTGCTCAGCGCACACTATGGCCGCTGCTGACTTCTGGCGACTCATCCCAACGCCTCTCGGCGCCGGTAGCCCAAGGGCAAACCGCCAGACCTCCCCGGGTATTACGCACTCACCTTCGCGCTTATGCCTGTCGGATCTACGTCACGGCGTTCCGTGCAAGTACTGGGCTTTGCGTGTGTTTGCCCGCTCACCCCACCGTGCCGCCTCTATCCGCTGCCTGTTCGTCAGGCCAGCGCTTTGCCTACAGCTTCCTCCAGATTCCACCTCGCGATAGACACCCTTGCTGTTCCGCTAACACTTCCCCTTGCCGGGTGTGTAGGGGACTTGCACCCCCAAGTGAGTGCGCCCTGCCGGGCGCACAAACAGGAAACGCCCGCCATCGCGCGGGCGTTTTGCTGTTAAAGGCGATAGGAGCTTGGACTGAACTGCGGGATTGAGCTCTATCGGAAAAGGGTTGCGAGCCGAGCGAGAACTTCGTCAAGGAATTCCTGGGACACCGACTCGACGCGTCGCGCACCGCGCGCAAGGATGTCGAGGGCTCTTGGCTGGTCGCAGCGGACGACACCAACGGTACGAGTTCCCGAGAGCGGCACCGCAAAACCAATGTGGCGGGCGAATTCGCCGCCCGACGTGATGGGCACAACGATGGGCAGTTTAGTGGTCTCGTTAAAACTTGTGGGTGAAACGATCAGCACCGGACGGTGGCCTCGTTGCTCGTGCCCCGACGTGGGATCAAGGGAAACCGAGTAGATATCGCCCCGTCTCATATCAATTCGCCACCGGCGGTTGGGGCATCAATCCACTCGCGCTCGCTCGCCGGCTGCGGAGACGAATAATCGGAAGCAGCCAAAAGCTCATCGACGGTATAGTGTGGCCGCGGTTTGGGATCGATCAAAAGACGGTCGCCGTCAACACTTAAACCCACCGTCGCGCCAGCCTGAAGCTTGAGCAGGTCGAGAATAGCCCGTGGGACCGCCAACATCACCGAGCCGCCTACCTTGCGAAGATTTGCTCTATACATCTGCCACTCCTGGTTATATAAGAGTATAACTCCCGTTTGTGAGCTCCGGATCGCTGTCTTGGCGTTAAGCCCGGATTCCCGTCCCACTAATCCACCACCCCCTGCATTACCCTAGACAGTCATGGGCCGCATACGCATCCTGTCGGACCAGGTGGCCAACCAGATTGCTGCCGGCGAGGTGGTGGACCGTCCTGCGTCGGTGGTGAAGGAGCTGCTGGAAAACGCTCTGGACGCGGGGGCTACGCGCATCCGCGTGGATGTGGAAGCGGGCGGGCGACGGCTGATCCGGGTGGCCGACAATGGCTGCGGCATGAATCGCGACGACGCGCTGCTGGCCTTTGAGCGCCACGCCACTTCAAAGCTGCGCACGGCCAACGACTTGCTTGCCATCTCAACGCTGGGCTTCCGGGGCGAGGCGCTGCCTTCGATCGCTTCCGTGGCACGGGTGACGCTCGAAACCGCGCCGGCGCCCGGCTCCGGCCCGGAGACCGCCGGAACCTGCATGGAGATTGCCGGAGGGAGGATTCTGCATGTGGATGACGCGGCCCTCCCGGCCGGGACGACCATCCAGGCAGCCGACCTTTTCTTCAACACGCCGGCAAGACGGAAATTCCTCCGCGCCGAGGCTACGGAGCTGGCCCATGTGACCGCGTTGGTGACGCATTACGCCCTGGCTCACCCGGAGAAGCACTTCGAGCTGGTTTCCTCAAGCCACACGCTGGTTTCCGCGCCTCCGGTGAGCCGCGCGGCGGAGCGCATTTATCAGATTTTCGGCAAGGAGACGCTGGCGGCGCTTTTGCCCGTGGCTGCCGAAGCGCCGCTCGAGCGCGGGGGTCTACCCGAGCCGCCGCCGTGGAAACGCGACCCGGACGAGGAGCCGCGCGCGCCGGGGCAGATCCGGCTATCGGGCTTTTATTCCAAGCCCGAACTGCAGAAACTCAACCGGAATTCGATCTACATCTTCATCAACAAGAGGATTATCCGCGACCGGATGTTGTTGCACGCCATCACCGAGGCCTACCGGAACGTGATTCCGCCGACGAGCTTCCCGGTGGTGCTGCTGTTCCTGGAGCTGCCGCCGGAGGAAGTAGACGTGAACGTGCATCCGGCCAAGACCGAGGTGCGGTTCCGGCAGCAGAGCCTGATCCATGACTTTGTGCGGGACAGCCTGCGGAACGCGCTGGTTAAGGCGCGCCCGGCGGCGGGGTTTCTGGCCGCCCTCGATTCGGCGCCGCAGGCGAGCCCATCGCTGATGCCGCCGGGAACATCGCCGATCCCCGGGGTGCCCGGCGCCGACGCCCCCGTTCCGCCCGAGCCCGACTCCGATCCGATCCCGGATGGGGACGCGGAGCCGTTTCGCCTGTCTGCCCACGAGCCGACGCCGCAGCCTGCGCGGCTGCCGTTTGAGCCGGCAACGTTCCGGCCGGGTTCGTTTGCCGGGAGCAATCCGCTGACCACGGCCGCGTCTGCTCTGCTGCAGGGAGAGATGCTGCAGCCGGCTGCCGGGTGTTCGCCAAACCACTCTGATTCAGCAAGTTCCATCGCAAGCGCGGTGCTGGAGGCGGCTGCTGTGGAGGCAGAACAGGCGGCGCAAAATCTGAACCAGCTGGGATCGCTGAAGCCGCTCGGGCAACTTCGCGAGTCGTTCATCCTGGCGGTGGGCGAGGAGGGCTTGTGGATCATCGACCAGCATGTGGCCCACGAGCGGGTGCTGTTTGAAAAGATTCTGCGCGAGCGGACCGTAGAGAATGTGCAGCGCCAGCGGTTGCTGATGCCACTCCTGGTGGAGCTAAAGCCATGGCAGATGGTGGTTTTTGCCCAAATTGCCGAGGAGCTGGAGAGCAACGGGTTTGAAGCGGAGCCATTCGGACCGCAGACGATTGCGGTGAAGGCGGCGCCGGTGGGTCTGGAAGGGGTCCAGCTAGAGCGGATGCTGGCCGAGATTATCGAGCAATCTGCCCAACCAGCGGATGAAAGCCTATCGAATCATGATCTTAGCTCGCTCCGCCGACGCATTGCCGCTTCCATCGCCTGCCATTCCGCGATCAAGGTAAACACCCCACTTGACCCGAAGCGTATGGAGTGGCTATTGTTGGAGCTTGCGAAAACAGAGCATCCGACAAGCTGCCCCCATGGACGTCCAATCGCTTTGCTGTATTCTTGGAGAGAGATACAGCGGGCCTTCCACCGAATTTGAACCGTAGTTGAGAAGGCGCTCCACCCCTCAGGGGGAACCGGAGCCAACGGCGCAGGAAAAAACCAGGGAGAGGAAAGAACTCTCCCGGAGCCGCAACACTCAGCCGCAGCATCCGAAAAATGGCCCCGGCGGCAGATTCACCGGGCGGGTTTGGGATGAAGCGGCCTTTGGTCAGGCCAATAAGACGCGTCATCTTTCTGGTTTGCCATTGAGCCAGCCTGGAAAAGAGGTTCTTCTTTGACATCGGAACAATTGGAAACAGCGCGCGCGGAACGGATGCGTCAGAACGGACATGGAGCCCTAACCCTGGAGGATGCACGCACCTGGATTGAGGAGACCGGCCTTTGCCTGTTTCTTCCCAAGCGGCAATTCTCGTCGGCGCTGGCGCCCAGCTTTGTTGAAGCCATTGCGGGACAGCGCAATACAACGCCGGATGCGAAGCAGACTGCGCTGGCGGAAGAATTGCTGGTGCGGCTGGAGACGGACGGGATCGCGGTCCGGTTGAATCTGCTGGGGCAACCCGGCGAGCAGCCCGACTATGTTGTAGCCGTATGGGTATTGCCATATGTGTACGCACTGAGGGGTGACCGCGATTGGCGGCGGGTTCCGCAGTTGACGGGCTCGCGCCAGGTTTCGCCGCTGGCGGTGCAGGCATTCAAGCGGCTTGAGATTGGCGAAGCTACCATCCCTGAACTGAAGCAATCGCTCGGACACGGCGTGTCGGAGACGGCGGTTTTGCGCGCCATCACGGAGTTGTGGCAGCAGTTGCGGATCATTCCGGTGGTATCGGCACCGGGCAAGCCGGCGCGCTGGCAACTGCTGAAGACGCGGTTCCAGAAGGCCATTGCAGAGGGGGCTTCCACGTCGCAGGTGACGGCGATCTCAGTACTGGCCTCGATCTTTCTGCAGGCCGTGATTGCGGCCGGCATGGAGGAAGTGGAAATTTTCCTTTCGCCTCTGACGGCGCGGAGCAAGATCCGCGAGGTGTTGCGCGGTCTGGTAGCCACGCGGCAGGTGCATACGCTGGCGATGGGCCACGCCACCCAATACTACGTGGCGGGAACGCTGCCGGAGTTCACACCTCCGCAAACCATTTACGCCAGCAGCATCGGGTCTTCGTATCTTTCAAGACTCTACGGGCACGAGGACAGCGTGGCGGAACCGCCGCCTGCTCCGGTGCAGGTGCGGGAGCCGGTTGCGGGAGCATCGAACGGCAATGGAGCGCATCATCCGGCGCCGAAGCCGGCTCGGGCGCACCATGGCCGCTCCTCTGCAAACACGCATGACCATAAGCCATCGCGTCCGGCGAGCCGAGGCGCGTCCAGCGGTCCACGGTGGCAGAGCGGCACCGCGAAGAGCGTGAACGGTTCGCACAACGGGAACGGCAACGGGAATGGCGCGGCGCGCAACGGAGCAGGGCACGGGACCGGGACGACGGCCAATCGCAACTCCGCAGCATGGAAGAAGCGGAAAAGCGCGCACTCGCCGGCGGGACAGAAATCCAGCTCGCGGCCGGCAAGCCGGGTGCGGGGAACGGTAACGACCCGGCGCGACGCACGCACCGGAGGCAAACTCCACGGCGCGCGCAAGACCGCGATGGCCGCAAGCAGAAGAAAGAGCTACGGCATTGCAGCGCGGCGGGAGACAAAGAAGCGCGGATGACCCTGTTGGCGAATTCTTCCTCCCTTCCGGAAACCGGACGCAGGATCATCGTCGCCATTGATGGACCCGCAGGCGCAGGCAAGAGCACGATTGCGCGCCACCTGGCGCGGCACTTTGGACTGCTGAATCTGGAAACAGGCGCCATGTATCGCGCGTTCGCGCTGAAGGCGCTGCGGACCGGCGTGGCTCTCGAAGACACCGATTCGCTGGCGGCGCTGACGGGGGAGACGAGCATCGGGCTGGAACCGGGAGAGGAAGAGAACCGGGTTCTGCTGGATGACGAAGATGTAACCGGCCAATTACGCAATCCAACGGTGACCGACGCGGCCAGCCGGGTAAGCGCCATCCCTGCCATTCGGGCGTGGATGGTACGCCTGCAACAGGCATTGGGCGCACAGGGTGGCATCGTGATGGAAGGCCGCGACATCGGCACGGTGGTGTTTCCCGGCGCCGAGGTGAAGATATTTCTGGATGCTGCTCCCGAGGTGCGCGGTCTGCGCCGCTTTGACCAGCTCGGCGCCGCGCCGGCGCAACAGCCCGAAGAGGTAATTCGCGATTTGCGCGAGCGCGACCAGCGGGACCGCAACCGGAAGGAATCTCCGCTGAAGCCGGCGGAGGATTCGGTGCTCCTCGATTCCACTTACATGACGCTGGAGGAAGCGGTAAAGGCGGCGGAAGCGATTGTGGCGGAAAAGCTGGGGAACGCGGCCGCGATCTCCTGACGCAACAGCTCAGATCCCATCGCACAGCCGATCTCCGCGCGCAACCTGCGGTGCGGCCCGGGGTTCGAGCGCCCGCCGGTAGCGCATTCCGGCTGCACACACCGGGGGAATGCTATAGGCTCATTGGTAGATGGAAACCACCTGCAGCCGTTGCCACCAGGCCATCCTGGCCGAGAGTTGCTATTGCCCGGCGTGTGGCCTTCCCCAGCTTGTCTATTCGAGCGAGGACGGCGGGGCACCCTATACGGCGGAGCGGGGGCCGGCGGTGCAGCTGGACCCAGGCTCAGTGGAGTGGCGTTCGGCGCTGCGCACGGCTGCGGTTCTGGCCGTACCCGCGGGCCTGCTCTCCTGCGGGTTCTCGCCAGTGGGGTTGTTCGGCCTGTTTTGGATTGCCGCGGCAGCAGCATGGGCGGTGAGCCTTTACGTGCGGCGGCAACGTGCGACTGGGATTACGACAGGGGCTGGGGCGCGCATCGGGCTGGTGACCGGGCTGATGGCCGGCTGGACGGCTTTCGGCGCCACCGGAGTGGCATTCTTCGGCATGCGTTTCTGGTTCCACCAGGGCCAGGCTTTTGACCAGATGTGGCAATCCATGGTGAACCAGAGCCTGGAGCAGCAGGTGCAGGCGGTGAGCGCGGACCTGCAGGCGCTGAATGCGTTCCGCAACCTGTTGCTGTCACCGGAGGGACGCGCCGGGCTGATGCTTACCGGCATGCTGGTGCTGGAAATTGCCCTGCTTGGATTTGCGGCGGCAGGCGGCGCGCTGGGGGCACGGTTGACGGCGCGGTCGCGGAGTTCGCAGACGTAAGAACAGTGGTCAGTGAACAGTGATCAGTGGTCAGCGGCCGAGGGGCCTCCAGGCGCTCACTTGCAGCGGCCCGGTCCAGCCTCGTATCATCCGTCGAGAGACACGGCGGGAAATAGCGATGAGCGAAGCTGAAGGGAAACACCCCCTGCGCACCAAGGGCAGGCTCATGTCTGCCTCGGAAATCGAGCGCACCCTGGTGCGGCTGGCGCACGAGATCGTGGAGAAGAGCAACGGCTGCGAAGGCATGGTGCTGGTCGGCATCAAGCGCCGCGGAGTACCCCTGGCGGAGCGGCTGGCGCGCCTCATCTCCAACATCGAGAAGTGCCCGGTGGGGACCGGTATGCTCGACATCCAGTTTTATCGCGACGACCTGACCACCGCCGATATTCGGCCCATCGTCACGCCGGGCGCCATTGGTTGCGACATCGTGGGCAAAGACGTGGTGCTGTGCGACGACGTGCTGTACACCGGGCGTACCATTCGCGCTGCTCTCGATGCCCTGTTCGATCACGGCCGGCCGCGCCGCGTGCAGCTTGCCGTGCTGATTGACCGCGGCCATCGCGAACTGCCCATCGAGGCCACGTACGTGGGCAAGCACGTGCCCACCAGCAGCCGCGAGATCATTGAAGTGAAGTTTCAGGAAGTGGATAACGACGAGCAGGTGTTGCTCGTGGAGAAGGTCGATTGAAGATGAGCTATTAGCCTTTAGCTCTTAGCTATTAGCTGATTCTGTCGAGACCGGAGCTGAATGGACGTGAGGACTGAAAACGGAATCCGACGAGGTTCGATCGGAGTTGGGGACCCAGCGTCATGTGGGTGTCAGCCGTCCTAAAGCTAAGAGCTAAAAGCTGGTTCACATGACTCCCGTGACTGCACGACGCACGCTTGCTCCTCCGCCCGCCCCCGGACCGCTTTTTCCTCGCCATCCCGGTTCTTTGCTCTCCATCAACGACCTCGATCGGGTGGGGTTGAACCGAGTTCTGCGGCGAGCTACGGAACTCGATCTCGAAGATCCCGTAATCCGCGATCGCATACTGGCCAAGCGCAAGATCGCGCTGCTCTTCTATGAGTCGTCCACGCGCACGCGCACCAGCTTCGAGCTTGCCGCTAAGGCACTGGGCGCAGATACCACACTGGTGTCGAGCCTGTCGTCGAGCATTGAAAAGGGCGAGTCGCTGAAAGACACCGGCCTCACCTTGCGCGCGCTCGGCGTGGAAGCCATCATCCTGCGCCACAACTCCTCGGGAGCGCCCTGGCTGCTTGAGGAGGCCACCCGCCTGCCGGTGGTAAACGCCGGCGACGGCATGCACGAGCATCCCACTCAGGCGCTGCTCGATCTGCGCACCATCCTGATGAACCTGCGCCACGGAGTCACCGAGGTGGGCCCGGAAACGCTGGCCGGCGTCACCGTCCTCATCACCGGCGACATTCTCCACAGCCGTGTTGCGCGATCCAATATGCTGCTGCTGCCGCGGCTGGGAGCGCGCGTGCTTCTCTGCGGACCGAAGGAACTCTTGCCTGAATTGGCCATCGGGTCGGGACCCGGTCTCGAAATCGAGCGCGACTTTGAAGCTGCGCTTCGCCGGTCGCAGGTGGTGATGATGCTGCGCATCCAGGGCGAGCGCCTGGCCGGACTGGAGCTCGATCTGGACGAATACAAGGCCGCCTACCAGCTTACCGGCGACCGCCTGCGCACGCTGGCGCCGAGCGCCATCGTACTGCATCCCGGACCCATCATCCGCGGCCTAGAAATTACCGGCGGCGTGGCCGACGGCGCGCAATCGCGGATCCTGGAGCAGATTACGAACGGCGTCGCGATTCGGATGGCGGTGGTGGAACGGGCACTGACCGCAACCGCAGGAGGCCGCGCATGAACCCTCTCGCCATCCTCAACGGCCGCCTCGTCGATCCCGCCGCGGGAGTCGATCTTGCCAAAGACATCCTGCTCAAGGACGGCAAGGTCGCCGAGATCGCCTCGCCGGGGAAGCTGAAGCTGGCCGAAGGCGCGCAGACGCTCGACGCTTCAGGCCTGGTGGTCGCGCCCGGACTCATCGACATTCACGTGCATCTGCGCGAACCGGGCCAGGGCTACAAGGAGACCATCGCGACCGGAACCGCGGCAGCAGCGGCGGGCGGATTCACATCCGTCGCAGCCATGCCCAACACCGCGCCGGTGAACGATGCGCCCGAGATTACGCGCTGGATGCAAGCACCGGAACGCGGCGCGGCGGTGCGCGTTTTTCCCATTGCAGCGGCCACGCGCGGGTCGAAAGGCGAAGCCGTCAACGATTTCGCCGCGCTCAAGGCAGCCGGCGCGGTTGCCGTCACCGATGACGGCCATCCGATTCTGAAAGACTCCATCATGCGCGAGACCCTGGCCGCCGCGGCGCGGGTGGGATTGAGCGTTATCCAGCACGCCGAGGACACGCGCATGACCAGCGGCGCGGCCATGAACGCGGGGCCGGTGGCATTCCGGCTGGGGTTGCGCGGCATGCCGCCCGAAGCAGAAACCGGCATGGTGGAGCGCGACATTCGTCTAGTGGCCGAGCTGCGTGACCTGCATCCGCACCTGCACGTGGCGCATACCTCGACCGCCGGCGCTATTGCCGCGGTGCGCCAGGCGCGGCGCAACGGCCTCCGCGTCACCTGCGAGGTGGCGCCGCATCACTTCCTGCTGACCGATGAGCATGTGGGCCTCTACGATACGCACGCCAAGATGAACCCGCCGCTGCGCTCGGGCGCCGATCGCGTCGCCATGATCGAGGCCATCCTCGACGGCGTGGTTGACGCCATCGCCACCGACCACGCGCCGCACGCGACGCACGAGAAAGAAGTGGAATTCGAGCGCGCGCCCAACGGCATCATCGGGCTGGAGACCGCGCTGGGCCTCTGCATGTTCTGGCTGCACCATGAGTGGAAGATGCCGCTGGGCCGGGTGCTGAGCCTGCTCAGCGCGCAACCGGCCGCCGTGCTCGGCCTCAAAGGCCGCGGAACGCTGACCGTGGGCAGCATTGCCGATTTAGTGGTCTTCGATCCCAAGGCCGAGTGGACCTACCACGCGACTGAGGGCAAATCGAAGGCGAAGAACACGCCGTTCGACGGCTGGCCGATGCTGGGCAAGGTGCGGTGGACGATCAGCGAAGGACGGATCGCCTACACGGCTGCGCAGGGCTGAAATCCCCGATCAAAAAGACCGACCGCATCATCCTTCTGTAATCCTATTGGAATACCTACGGATGGTGTGTGGATGCCGGATACCGAAAAGATCTCTTTCAACATGAGCACGGTTGACCTGGGGCAGGTGGACTTGCTGGTGGAGCAGGGCTTCTATTCCAGCCGCACCGATTTCCTGGTGGCTGCCGTACGCAACCTGTTGCAGAGCCACCCCACCACCGTGCGCCAAGCCGTCGAGCACCGCTTCATGACCTTGGGCAAGGTTTTCATCAGCCGCGCCGATTTCGAAAAGCGAGTCGCCGCGGGAACTCCTCTGATGTTCGCGTCGTAGGAGTGCTCAAGATCGCCGATGACGTCACTCCCGAGCTGGCCAGGGCCGCCATCCGTTCGGTAAGCGTCTTCGGCAAGATTCGCGCGCGCCCCGAGGTGATTGCCGCGCTCGTCTTCCCAGAACCACCACGAAAGGAGAACAATTATCATGCTCCATCCAGCGATCCTTGACCACGTCTTCGTCGCACTCCTTGTGGTTGGCCCGCTCATTGAGTGGCGCTGGAGCTGGCCACGCTTCCTGGCTCGGCTGTCCGCCGGCGTCCCTGGCGTGCGCCTGCGCTTCTACGGCGCCATTCTGCTGAGTGAGTGGCTGCCTACGCTCGCGCTGCTTGTGTTTTGGGCCTGGAAGGTTCGCTCCTGGTCGGCGCTCCGTCTCGCCGGCGGTTCGCCGTGGCGCACGGCGTCGACATTGGTTGCCATCGTTGTTCTCATCGTGCTCCAGATCCTTCAGCGCCGCGCCATCCTTGCGTCACCCAGGCGCATCGAGCGCATGCGCAGGATAATGGCCTTCGGCGAGCCGATCGTCCCGCATACTGGCGCTGAACGTCGCGTCTTCTGGGCCGTCTCTGCCACCGCCGGTGTCTGCGAGGAGATCCTCTTCCGGGGATTTCTCACCTGGTATCTGTCCCTGTGGATGCCGCTTGTTGCCGCCGTCTTCCTCAGCGCACTGCTCTTCGGCTTCGGACACATCTACCTTGGCCCCAGGCAGGTGCCGCAGACAGCCCTGGTTGGCCTCTTCCTTTCGTTTTTAATGCTTTTCTCCGGATCGCTGTGGCCCGCCATGCTGCTGCACGCCGCCATCGACTGGAACTCCGGCGAACTGAGCTATCGCGTCCTCGGCGAGCCGCAACCTGCGGCCGCAGAAGGCTAATGCCCGGAAGCCGAAAAACCGCGGACTGGATCAGCCCTTGCGGCGGTAGAGGATCTGGAAATCGTATCCCGGGTTGGCCGGGAACATGGCGGCCACGGCGCGCAGCCGTTCGGCCAGGGCCGGCGCGGCCAGCAGCGGGTATTCGCGCTCGCGCAGGTCGTGGTAGTCGAAGTCCACCGCCAGCGACAGCATGTAAATGGCCAGCGCATCGCTGAAGGCCGATTCGATGTAGAGGTTTCGCGCCCGCTCATCCACGGTGCGCTGCCCGTTGCGGGTTTCCTGCGCGCGCCGCCGCGTCTCCCAGGCATCCTGGCTGGTTTCGCCGCGCACCTGTGCCTGGGAGTGCGACCACGCCAGCGCGCCGAAGCTCTCCGGTACGCCCGCCGCCTCCACAAAGTTGTGGGCCACGTTGATGAAGAACTCGAAGGCCAGTCCGAAGCGGTCCTCGACCAGGCGGGTGGAAAGAAATACGGCCTCGGTGGTCCCGAAGGTCGTGTTGCGGTGGCAGACCGCGCGGTCGCCCAAGTCCACCGTGTAGTTGGGCGCCACCAACGTATCGCCGGTATCGGCAATGGCGAGGGGGACGAAGTAGTAGGCGCGCCGCACCAGTGCCGGGGCCAAAGACAATGGCGCCGCCCCCACCAGCCGTTCCAGGTCCACCTCAGAGATGCGCGTATCGCCCCACTGCGCAAAGTGGATTCCATTGGCGCCCGCCGCCATTTCCACCTGGGTAGCCACCTTCTCGGCGGGCCAAAGCTCGACCTGTGCGCTGGGTACCATCGAGTCTGTATTCTAGTCGAGCAGGGGTCATCTTCTCATGGCGCATTCTCAACAAATCGCCCGGCCGGGCGGCGGCACTGTCTTCGGATTCCCTCTCCGCGGCTTCGGCCTGTTCTCGTCGCTGCTGCTGTCGTTCGCGTCCGCGCTCTTCACTTTTTGCGTCACCACCATGGTGGCGATCTTTGTCCTGCTGGGATGGCGATTCGCCGGCCATAATCCCAACTTTGCCGATACCTATCTTTACGTCGGCCTGCCTTCCGCGCTGGTGGTGCTGGTTATCGCGCTACCCTTGTTCCTCGCTTTGTGGATTCGGGCCAAATTCTTCCTCAAGTGACGCTCGCCATGCCCGTTCACGTCATCTCGCCTGAAGCTCTTCAGTCTGCTTTAGCTGACCAGCCGGAGGCGATCCGCGGCTGGTGCGCCACGCTCGAAACCGGCGGAATCCTCTACTCGCCGCCATGGTCGCGCCGGATTCCGCGCCGATCCGCGTGCTGGAAAAGATGGCCGGGGCCGCGCTGGGGTAAAGGCAGCTTTTAGCTCTTAGCCGTTAGCTCTTAGCTAGTTCGGGGGCGGGGGCCTCAGTGGTTGCGGAGGCGCAAACGGGTCGTGGGGAAAAGACTAAAGGCTAAGAGTTGCCGTCTACAATATTCCCTCACCTGGTCCGTCTTCACCATTGGACGTGGATGCCGTTCGGCCATGATTGCAAGTGCGCAGCAAGATCGACAGCTTTCTGAGATCGTCGCGGCGGAGCGCCCGCGCCTGCTGAACTTTGTGCGGCGGCGGGTGGCGAACGAAGCGGACGTTGAGGAGCTGGTGCAGGATGTCTTCGCCGAACTGGTGGAGGCGAACCGGCTGCTGATGCCGATTTCGTACGTGACCGGGTGGCTGTTCCAGGTGGCGCGCAACCGGATTATTGATCTGTTCCGGAAGAAGCGGCCGGTGAACTTCAGCGATGCCGCATTTACGGACGATGAGGGCGAGCCGATCGAGCTGGAGGTTCTGCTGCCCTCGCCGGATGCGGGGCCTGACGCGCTTTACCTGCGCGGCGTGCTCGAGCAGGAACTGGAAGAGGCGCTGGACGAGCTGCCGCAAGCGCAACGCGACGTGTTTGTGGCGCACGAGCTGGAAGGGCGCAGCTTTCGCGAGCTGGCGGCGGAGACCGGTGTGCCACTAAACACGCTGCTGGCGCGCAAGCGGTATGCGGTGCTCCACCTGCGGCGGCGGCTCAAGGGCATCCACGACCAATTACTGGGAACGAGAGGTGTGCGATGAAAATGAAGAAGGCTTGGATTGCTGTGATTGCTCCGTTCGCTCTCGCGCTGTTCATCTGGATCGGCGGCGAGATTGTGATGCACCTGTGGAACTGGTTGCTGCCGCCGCTGTTCGGGTGGAAGCTGATCGGGTTCTGGCAAGCGTTTGGGCTACTAGTGCTGTGCCGGGTGCTATTTGGCGGCTGGGGTGGCGGCGGAGGTCCGCGGGGAAAGCGCCGCCGACACTTCGATGAGCGCTGGGAACGGATGACGCCGGAAGAACGGGAGAAGATGCGGCAGAGCTGGCGCGGCCCTTGCGGAGACGTGGGCGAGCAGCATGCCACCAGCGGGCCTGGCGCGGCGGTGTAGAAGCAGCATTCAGCCTTCAACTCTCAGCTCAGATGTCGGGCGTCCAGCGGGCGCCGGAGCTGATGGCTGAGGGCTGAAAATGGTCTTTCCACAAACAACAACGGCCGCGTCATCGACGCGGCCGTTGTTGTTTTGTCCCTTTGTCCCTGCTTTTACATCCCCGCCGGCTTGGGGTCTTTCGGATCGTACTGCGCCACGCGCACGCTCCGCGCCAGGCCCAGTATCTTCAAGAGCCAGATCCCGTAGAAATTGGGGTCGATCTCCCACCACTTCAGCCCGTGCCGCGCACTCACCGGGTGCGCGTGGTGGTTATTGTGCCATCCCTCGCCGCCGGTCAGCAGCGCCACCCAAAAACTGTTGCGCGATCCGTCTTTGGTCTGGAACCGCCGGCTACCCCACATGTGGGTGGCCGAGTTCACCAGCCAGGTCGCGTGCAGGCCGATGGTTACACGCAGCAGCACGCCCCACAGCACCATGGCGATACCGTTGACGAAGCCGCCGAAGATCCAGCCGCCGGCCAACAATACCACGCCGCTCAGCGTGATTGGCAACCAGTGCCACTTGCTCAGCCAGCAATGGAATTTGTCCTTGCGCAGGTCCGGCGAATAGCGCGCCAGCGCCTCGATTTGCGCATGCATTGACTTGCCGAAAAGGAGCCAGCCCGCGTGCGCCCACCAGCCGCCTTCATTGGGCGTGTGCGGGTCGCCCTCATGGTCGCTCAACTGGTGGTGAACCCGGTGCGTGGAGACCCAGAAAATGGGCCCGCCCTCGAGCGAGAGCGTCGCGCACACCGTCATCGCGTATTCCAGCCACTTGGGCACGCGATAGCCGCGGTGCGTCAGCAGCCGGTGGTAGCACATCCCGATGCCCACATTGATGGCCAGCACGTAGAGCACCACCGCTACCGCGAACCGCTGCCAGGAGAAGAAGAACAAGGCCGCCAGCGCCCCCGCGTGAAACACGATCAGCGCCACCATTGTGATCCAGTTCACTCCCTCCGGCACCGTGGCCGCGCGGCCCATATTCACCTGAGCGCGGGCCGGTACCACGTGAACACGCACAGTTGCGGCTGAGGTTGGCGCGCCGGCGATCGGCTTGGCGGGAACAACGGTTTCGGTTTCAACGGAAGGAGACACGGTGACCACAGATGCCATTCAGTAGGATGTCCTTGCAAAGGAGACGTAAATTGTCCACTTTTCATCAATTGTATCGCAAAGAACAATCTCGGTTTGCCGAGGTGCTCTCAAATTTGGAGAAAAGGTCAGCTTTTGCTGCAACTATTGTGATATTTGTTCTTGGTTCATTCGTCCGTGCCGGCAGGCCATCACTTGCTCGCCTGTGACCCGATCGGCCCGGCTGCGGTCGCGAACAATTGGGTAGCTTCGCCCCGCAGTACGCGATAGAGCGCAAATTGCCGCTGCGTCTGGCCGCGCAGCTCGAACAACAATTCGCCCCGGTTGTCAGCCATCGCGTCCACCGCATCCACCAGCCGCATGCGCGGAGTCTCGTCCAGATGCGAGCCGTCGGTTACGTTTTTGAACAGCACGCGGATGTTGCCGTAGAGATCCGGCTGCGCAATCAGAGTGACGAACTTCTCCTGCGCCAGCGCGCCGCCCGTGTCCGCCGAAAGCACCATGGTGGCGCCGGTGCCGTAGGCGAGCTCAAATACACGGAATTGCTCATCCTGGAGCGGCGCCGGTTTGGCGGGAGTGGCTGGTGTTGCTTTCTTCTTAGCCGTTGCGTGGTGCGAAGTTGTTTTGCTCGCGGCGGGAGCCGGTGGAGACGTAAGTCCCAGGGCCTGCCGCGCGATGTCTTCCATCTGCGCCTGCATTTTTTGCTGGTCGGCGGGATCAGCCCAACTGAAGTTCCAGGGGTGGTCGGGCGTGGTCTTGGCATCGGAGACGGCCACCGCCTGCTCCATATCGGGGGGCAGTCCCATCAGCGTCGGAGTGACCTTGGGCCCCATGTTCGCGGGCTTGCCGGGGATCAGCCGCGGTCGGTCGGGATCGGTGATGTTGGGCAGGGAATCCACGTGAGCCTCGTCGCTGTCCGACTGGGGCTTCTGCTGCTTTTTGGGATCCGGCTCCTTCAGCACCGGGCGGTCGGGATCCACGGGCGCCGTGCCGGCGGAAGCCTGCTGCTGGTCGTCGCCCGAGCCGGAACTGTCGCCTGAGGGCCGGTGCAGCGTGGGCCGATCGGGATCCTGGGCCGGCGCATTGCCGCCCGATCCGCTTCCCGACGAGGTTCCGCCCTTTGACTTACTGTCCGCGCCGGCCCTGCGGTGCAGTACGGGCTTGTCATCGGCGTTCCAGTCGTTATCCTCGTCGATCTTGGCCGGCTTCATGGCGGGTTTGGGCTTGGGAAGAGCCTTCCAGTCGCCGAAGCCCACCCAGGATCCCTCTTCCTGGCCGGCGTTCTTGATGTCGAAGAGCCCGATGGTCTTGCCGTCCTGTTTGAGCTGGTACTCCACCTCGGGATCAAGCGCCAGCGGCTGTGGCCGCGACATGTAGACGCTGGCATCCTGGAGCTGTTCGCCGTCGAAGATGCTGATGGGAACCAGGCGGCTGGTTTTGGGCTTGCCGAGTTCGCCGGTCCACTCGAGGACGGCCACGGCGCGCAGCTCGGGAGTCTTCTTGGTTTGTTCCGTCACCTGGCCGGGATACTGGGCGAGGAGAGGCGCGGCAGCCAGACAGAGCGCCGCGCAGGCAAACGCAGCAAGGGAAACGAATTGGAATCGAGCGGTCATGGACAACGGCTCAGAGGCCGCGCGATGGGATGCGACGCGGCCTGGCGATGACACCGGGCGCCCGGACGGGGAATAATGCGGAGGGACGGTCACTTCATTCATCCTAACCAGATTCGCACTAAAGAAGGGGTTACCCCATGGAACTGCACAAGAAGGTTGCCGATTTCAGCCTGCAAACCGACGAAAACAAGACGGTAAGCCTTTCCGACTACAAAGGCAAGCCGGTGGTGCTGTTTTTCTATCCCCGGGCCGATACGCCGGGTTGCACCATTGAGGCCTGCGGTTTCCGTGATGCATTCATCAAACTGCAGAAAGCCGGGGCGGTGGTACTCGGGATCAGCCGGGACACACCCAAGGCACAGGCGAAGTTCAAGGCCAAGTACAAGCTGCCGTATACGCTCCTCTGTGATGTAGACGAGAAAGTGTGCAATCAGTTTGGCGTATTGAAAGAAAAGAACATGTACGGGAAGAAGGTGTGGGGGATTGAGCGGACCACGTTTATGTTTGGCCCGGACCAGACCCTGCTGCACATTTTTCCCAAGGTGACGCCGGAGGGCCATGCCGAGCAGGTACTGGCGCTGCTAGCGGAGTGGAAGACGAAGAAGGGATGACCCGATTCGAGGCCGTCAGTTTCCATCCACGCTGAAGGCCAGCAGGACATTGCCAGGGGTTTCGCCCCAGGTGTCATAGCCGGAGAGGATAAACACGGTGCCGCCGGCGATGACCGGCCCCGCGACGCTGATGGAGCCGCCGCGCGCGGGCACCCCGTTGATGGTCTGGAAGTCTCGCATGGTGTTGTAGTCCCACAACACTTTGCCGTCGCTGGCCCCCAGTGCGCGGACATGGCCGCTGAGCGAAGCGGAAAAGACAAGACCGGGAATTGCGGTAACGGCCGCGGTTTGCGCCGGACTGCAATTTTTGCGGGCGTCGCAGGGCGAAGGCGGAGCGCTCCAAAGAAGGTGTCCGGTTTTGAGGGACAGCGCAAACAGTCCGCCGCCTTTGTCCGGATCAAGTCCGCCGGTTTTCAGAAAGGACTCATCAGAAAGGGCAACGTAGAGGCGCTCGCCGTCGGTGGCGGGTCCCCACTCGACGCCTCCCAGCGAACCGCCCTTGCCGACCTGGGCCTGCCAGAGGAGTTTGCCGCGATTGTCGGGGTCAATGGCGTACGCCGCGCCGGACTTCTGGGCGAGGATGAGGGCGCGCTTGCCGCCCGGCCTGGACAGCAGGATGGCGGAAGCGCCAAAGTCATAATCCGGGCCGTTCGAATCGGGGCAGTTCTTCGCGGCGTCTTGAACGACGCAGGAAATGTTATAGGCATCGTTGGCGCGGAACTGCCGCGACCATTCCACCTTCCCCGTGTCGAGGTCCAGGGCGAAGATGGCATCGCTGGTATCGGTCGCCGGATCGGTGTAGTTGTCTCCCGTGACTGCGTAGAGGACGTGGACTTTGGTGTCGATCGTGGGAGCAGCCCAGACGGCAGCTCCGGAGGGGCCTTTGATGGTGTTTCCCGCCTTGTTGACGCGCGATTCGGTGGCCGGCCGGTCGATGGTGTAGGTCTGCCACAGGAGCTTGCCTGAGGCTGCATCGAGCGCGACAACGCTGCCCCGGAAGGTGCAGCATACGTAGCCGGGCTTGGTGGCGGCCATCTCCTCAAACGAAGAGACGGGTACGTACAGACGGCCATCGTGATATGTCGGAGTTCCAGTGACCATGGCGATCGGATGACTGTCCACCTGCACCTGCCAGACAGGCGCACCGGTTGCGGCATCGACCGCATGCACATTGGCGGCGGCGTCGCCGAAGAAGGCGAGTTGCTTGTCTGCCGGGGATCCCATCACAATGCCGCTACGGATGGCGGAAGGCAGTTCGGTGGTCCAGTGGGTGCATCCGCTGGCAGCGTCGAGCGAGTAAAGAACGGTTCCACCGCCGAAAAGAAGGTTGCCGCCGAAGACGACTGGCTGGGATCGGAGCGAAGTGGTGTCCGGCACGCCAAAGGCCCATTTGAGCTTGAGCCTGGAAGCTTTTGCAGCATCCATCCCGGCGGCCGCGGCCGGCTGGAATCGCTGATTCCCTAGGTCCCCGCCCCAACTGGTCCACGAGGCGGCGCTGGAGGCGGCGGCCGATGAGGCGGTGGCATGGCACGGATTGGCGAGGGCGGACTCATCGAGACCGAGCGAGGTCTTCCTGCCCAGCCAACCTGCGACCTGGGCCCGTTCCGCGTCGGAGAGCGAGGCGGCCTCGGCCTTCATAACGCCAGCGTTGAGGGCTTTAAGGATGAATGCGGCGCTGCGCTGCTGGAGCACCGACCGGGAGGGCATGCGGACGGCGACCTTGTCATGGCAGACTGCGCACCGCTTGGCATAGACGCCCGCCCCGGGATTCTCCTGAGCCAGCGCGGCGGAAGAGATCAGAAGGGAGAGCCCAAGGCTTGCGAAGAGACTGAAGTATCGAGTCATTGTGAGATCTCCTTGGGCGACACAAATAAATGGCATTGTGAAGCGTAGAGGAAGCAGAACCGCGAATCGACAACAGCGGAAGCCAAGCCCGGCGGAACACAAATAAGGGAGATGGGGTCGACGGAATGATTGCATACGCAACGGCCTGCGAACAATTGAAAAATGGAACGCCCAACGGCCTATCAGCTATTTATGCGTCTGCTTCGGGAGGGACTGCCGCGAACCGCTGCGCGGCGGATAGAATCATGACACTCCACAGAGTCGTCTGAATTCGCAAAAGGAATCTGGAGGGAATCCTCAATGGTCACGATAAACGTGAATGGCGTCCGGCGAGAAGTCCAGGCCCCCGGCGACACGCCGCTTCTCTATGTTCTGCGCAACGATCTTCTCCTTACCGGTCCGCAGTTCGGCTGCGGGCTGGCGCAGTGCGGAGCCTGTTCCGTTCTGATCGACGGCAAGGAGGTGCGTTCCTGTATTACTGCGCTCTCCGATGTGGCTGCCAACCAGGAGATCACCACGCTCGAAGGCCTGCCTGGCCGGTGGGCAAAGCAAAAGGGGCTCTCCGAGGAGGAATCGAAGCACACTCTTCATCCCGTCCAGCAAGCCTGGATAGAGGAACAGACTCCGCAGTGCGGATTCTGCCAGAACGGAATGATGATCAAGGCGACCGAGCTGCTGGAGCGCACTCCGAATCCGACTCGGGAGCAAATCAAGGCGGCATACACCACCTCGGGCGTGTCCCCGAATCTGTGCCGTTGCGGAACCTATTCCGCGATCATTGAAGCCGTCCAGCAGGCTGCCGCGATCATGGCGAAGGGGAGGTAAGCAATGGCGACCAGGAACAGCAATTCCACGGACGTATTTGGCGCGACGCTGACTCGCCGCGGGTTCGTAAAGAAGGGCGGCGTGCTTGCCATCGGCTTCAGCCTGGTTGGCACGGCGCCTCTTAGGGGCGATACGCCGAAGCCGGCGTTCGCGAAGAACTCGCTCGACCCCTCGCTGCCAACCTCGTGGCTTGAGATTCACCCGGACAACACCGTGCTTATTCGCACTGGGAAGAGCGACTTCGGGCAAGGGACGGTTTACACGGCATACCGGCAGATTGTGGCTGAAGAGCTGAGCATGCCCTTTGAGTCAATTACCACGGTTGTGGCGGGAGACACCGATCGCACTCCTGACGGCGGCGGCTCTTTTGGCTTTTTGAACGGTGGCACGCCGAATCTCCGCAAGGTGGCAGCCTATACCTACCAGGCGATGCTCGATCTCGCGGCCAGAAAGGTGCGGCGGAGAAATGCAGCTTACCGTAAAGGACGGCGTAATTTCCGGCGGAGGCAAAAGAATCTCCTACGGCGACCTGATCAAAGGGCAGCAGTTCAACCGGACGATTCCGGTCATGGGAAACCTGACCAGCATCATGGGGCTCATGGTGATGGGAAATCCACCGTTGAAACCGGTGAGCGATAGCAACACGCAGCTCTCTACCGTTTCAGCAATAACAAGGCCATCAACAGGCGTTGCAGGTCTTTCGCGGCGGCAGGCGTAAACCGTACCGTGTAGCTCACTTGCGGGCAGCCGCCTTGCGTGTGCGCGCCAGCGTCTTGTCGAGACCGGCCAGCACTGCTTCCGCCGTAACGTATTTGCCTGTCCGGCGCGCTTCATCCCGCGCTGCCAGCCCGCGCGCAACAAATTCCTGCTGCATCGCGCGGCGCTGGATGTTGTATTGGATAGATTCCAGCACAAAACCGGATAGCGTCTCCCCTTCCACCAGCGCAGCCTCGGCTGCGGAACGTACTTCGTCATTCACCCGCAGCGGTGGGAAGGTGGAGGTTTTTCGGTAGTCTTTGCAGTGGGTTTCATGAAGCCATCCTTTTGCATTGCAGATGCGATGCAGTATCGCCCCAGGCATTTTCAAATGCAAGCATAAGGTGTCAATTTGTGACCTTAAACTTGATGTGCCAGATTGGCACCTCAAGTGAACTAATCCGTCCGACGCAATCAACTTCTTGCAGCCATCACCTCCCCCGTCCTGCGGCACTCTACACAATCATGGCCGCTTCTCCAGTATCACCAGCGCGATACCGCCAAGTATGGCTACGGACGACAAGACCAGGCGCAGTGTCAGGGGCTCACCGAGGAAGACGATGCCACCCAGGGCCGTAATGACCGGGACACTGAGTCGCACTGTCGCAGCCTTGGCGGCTTTCAATGCCGGCAATGCGGTGTACCAGATGGCGTAGCCGATCCCGGAAGCCAGCGCGCCCAAACTCCTCAACGCCGCTGACTCTCCAGCATTTTGTTCTCGAACAAAGTAACGCTGGATGATTTCACGCGCCTGGTGCGGGCGTTTGCCATGGGAGGCTGTGAGGCGCAGGATTTTGCGAAACAAATCAAGGAGACGCTCGCCGAAAGCAAGACCTCCTGGATCCGTATCAATGAAGCTAATTTCTATCGCCGCGGATCCCACCACAGGCGAGCTATCGATCGCCGTACAACTGGCGGCACAGTCGAT